>NZ_JBFUDR010000001.1:0-126514 GCF_056404615.1 Massilia sp. P2_C2
CAGGATGACGATCTTCGTGAACGGGTGGCTGACGATGCCCGCGAAGTGGGCGAACGAGATCTCGGAACGGAGGCTCTGTTCGAACAGGTACAGCAGGAACGGCAGGAACAGGAACAGCACGAAGCCGCTGATGCGGTGCAGGATCGAGACGATCGCCGACGGCGGCTGCCTGTAATTCATCGTGATGTCCGTAATGCTCACATTACGGATCGGCTGCCCTCTTTTTTGCACGTTTTTCACGGCTTCAGACATTGGAGCGACTTCCTTCTTGGGTGGGTGATGGGACCGGTTTCATGCAACCGCAATGCGGCACGCATGACCGCCTACCGGATTATCGTAAAGATCTTCTATACTGTCCAATATATGGATCGTTTTGAATCCATATTTAAAACAGATACCGGCAATGGAATTACGACATCTACGCTACTTCGTCGCGGTCGCGGAAGAAGGCAACGTCACGCGGGCGGCGGAAAAACTGGGCATCGGCCAGCCGCCGCTGAGCCAGCAGATCCAGGCCCTCGAACGCGAGCTCGAGGTGCAGCTTTTCCACCGCACGGGCCACGGCGTCGTGCCGACCGAAGCCGGCAAGGCGCTGCTGGTCGACGCCAAGCGCCTGCTGGACGATGCGCAGCACGCGGCGCAGAACGCGCAACGCGCCGGCCGCGGCGAGACGGGCCAGCTGCACCTCGGCCTGACGGCCTCGGCGTCGTTCCACCCGATCGTCCGGGCGCTGATCCGTGCCTACCGCAACACCTATCCCGGCATCGCGCTGACGCTCACCGAGGACACGACGGCGCAGCTGCTGGCCCGGCTGGACGAAGGCCGGCTCGACCTGGCCCTGCTGCGCCCGGGCACGCATACCTTCGCGGGCGTCGCCCTGCACCAGATCGCCAGCGAGCGGATGAAGGCCGTGCTGCCGGTCACGCATCCGCTGGCGACACGCCGCCGGATTCCCCTGTCGGCCCTTGCCGAAGATTCCTTCGTCCTCATCCCCCGGGTCGCGAGCCCCATGCTGCACGACGAGATCGTCTCGGCATGCCGGCAGGCCGGATTCGATCCCATCCACGGCCAGCAGGCGCCGCAGCTGTCGTCCGTCGTGAATCTGGTCTCGGCCGAATTCGGTGTGTCGATCGTGCCGGCGTCGGTCAGCCAGATCCATGCCGAAGGCGTCGCGTTCGTCGACATCGCCGATGCGAAAGCCGTCACCAAGCTCGCGCTGGCGTCGCGGGTTGCGGATCGGTCGCCCAAGGTGATCAATTTTTTAACAATTGCCAAACAGGTAAGCACGGACGCCCTGCGCCGTTGAAAGTGCCTGCGTCAAGCGCATAAATTCTGCCGATTGTTGCGTTTTTCCGTCTTATGTCTTATATAAGAGTTGAGGTACAATAGCGCCCAGCACAGGCGGCGACCCCGCTTTCCTGATTTTCAAACCGACTGAAAGAGCATGTCATGTTAGCTGCATACCGCGACCACGTTGCCGAACGCGCACAACTCGGCGTTCCCCCGCTCCCCCTCTCGGCCGCCCAGACCACGGCGCTGGTCGAACTGCTGAAGAACCCGCCGGCGGGCGAAGAAGCATTCCTGGTGGACCTGATCACCAACCGCGTTCCGGCGGGCGTGGACGACGCGGCCAAAGTGAAGGCCGCTTTCCTGAACAACGTCGCCAAGGGCCTTGATACCAGCCCGCTGGTCTCGCGCGAACTGGCGACGCGCCTGCTGGGCACCATGCTCGGCGGCTTCAACATCAAGCCGATGATCGACCTGCTGGACGATCCGGTCGTGGGCAGCGTGGCCGCCGAAGGCCTGAAGAAGACCCTGCTGATGTTCGATTACTTCCACGACGTGAAGGAACTGGCCGACAAGGGCAGCGCCAACGCCAGGGAAGTGCTGCAGTCGTGGGCCGACGCCGAATGGTTCACGTCGCGTCCGGCCGTC
The DNA here is from genome assembly GCF_056404615.1 of Massilia sp. P2_C2. Lineage (NCBI taxonomy): Bacteria > Pseudomonadati > Pseudomonadota > Betaproteobacteria > Burkholderiales > Oxalobacteraceae > Massilia > Massilia sp. P2_C2. The sequence continues at coordinate 1,936 of NZ_JBFUDR010000001.1, forward strand.
CCGGAAAGCATGACGCTGACCGTGTTCAAGGTCACCGGCGAGACCAACACCGACGACCTGTCGCCCGCTCCGGACGCCACCACCCGTCCCGATATCCCGCTGCACGCGCTGGCCATGCTGAAGAACCCGCGCCCGGGCATCAACCCGGAAGAGCCGGGCAAGGTCGGCCCGATCAAGCAGATCGAGGCATTGAAAGCCAAGGGCAACCTGGTCGCCTACGTCGGCGACGTGGTCGGCACCGGCTCCTCGCGTAAATCCGCCACCAACTCGGTGCTGTGGTTCACGGGCGAAGACATCCCGTTCATCCCGAACAAGCGCTTCGGCGGCGTGTGCCTCGGCACCAAGATCGCTCCGATCTTCTACAACACGATGGAAGACGCCGGCGCCCTGCCGATCGAGCTGGACGTGACGAACATGGAAATGGGCGACGTCATCGAACTGCGTCCGTACGACGGCAAGGCCCTCAAGAATGGCGAAGTGAYCGCCGAATTCAAGGTCAAGTCCGACGTGCTGTTCGACGAAGTGCGCGCCGGCGGCCGCATTCCGCTGATCATCGGCCGCGGCCTCACCGCCAAGGCGCGTGAAGCGCTGGGCCTGGCCCCGTCGACGCTGTTCCGCCTGCCGCAGAATCCGGCCGAATCCAACCGCGGCTTCTCGCTGGCCCAGAAGATGGTCGGCCGCGCCTGCGGCCTGCCGGAAGGCCAGGGCATCCGCCCGGGCACGTACTGCGAACCGAAGATGACCACCGTCGGCTCCCAGGACACCACCGGCCCGATGACCCGCGACGAGCTGAAGGACCTGGCCTGCCTGGGCTTCTCGGCCGACCTCGTGATGCAATCGTTCTGCCACACCGCTGCGTATCCGAAGCTGGTGGACGTCAAGATGCACAAGGAACTGCCGACCTTCATCGAGAACCGTGGCGGCGTGGCGCTGCGTCCGGGCGACGGCGTGATCCACTCGTGGCTGAACCGCCTGCTGCTGCCCGACACCGTCGGCACCGGCGGCGACTCGCACACCCGCTTCCCGATCGGTATCTCGTTCCCGGCAGGCTCGGGCCTGGTGGCCTTCGCCGCCGCGACCGGCGTGATGCCGCTGGACATGCCGGAATCGGTGCTGGTCCGCTTCAAGGGCGAGATGAAGCCGGGCGTCACCCTGCGTGACCTGGTCAACGCGATCCCGCTGTACGCGATCCAGCAGGGCCTGCTGACCGTCGACAAGAAGGGCAAGAAGAACATCTTCTCCGGCCGCATCCTGGAAATCGAAGGCCTGCCGAACCTGAAGGTCGAACAGGCATTCGAACTGTCCGACGCATCGGCCGAGCGCTCGGCCGCAGGCTGCACGGTCCACCTGGACAAGGCACCGATCATCGAGTACATGAACTCGAACATCACGCTGATGAAGTGGATGATCGCCAACGGCTACCTGGACCGCCGCACGCTGGAGCGCCGCATCAAGGCCATGGAAGCCTGGCTGGCCAATCCCGAACTGCTCGCGCCGGACGCGGATGCGGACTACGCCGCCGTCATCGAGATCGACCTGGCCGACATCCATGAACCGATCGTCGCCTGCCCGAACGACCCGGACGACGTCAAGACCCTGTCGGACGTCGCCGGCGACAAGATCGACGACGTGTTCGTCGGCTCGTGCATGACCAACATCGGCCACTTCCGCGCGGCTTCGAAACTCCTGGAAGGCAAAACCGACATCCCGGTCCGCCTGTGGGTGGCGCCGCCGACCAAGATGGACCAGCAGGTGCTGACGGCCGAAGGCCACTACGGCACGCTGGGCCGCACTGGCGCGCGCATGGAAATGCCGGGCTGCTCGCTGTGCATGGGTAACCAGGCGCAGATCCGCAAGGGTGCGACCGTGATGTCGACGTCGACGCGTAACTTCCCGAACCGCCTCGGCATCGACACCCGCGTCTACCTGGGTTCGGCCGAGCTGGCGGCAGTATGCTCCACGTTGGGCAAGATCCCGACCCGCGAGGAGTACATGGCGCACATCGGCGTGATCAACGAGAACGCCGACCAGATCTACCGCTACATGAACTTCGACCAGATCAGCGAATTCCGCGAAGTGGCGGATTCCGTCGAAATCTGAGTCGGGTCTTCCTGACCTGACCAAACAGGGCTTCCCCGCGGGGAAGCCTTTTTTCATGGCCGCGTTCCAAATCTAACCCGGTAGAATCCCCCCTTTCGCGCGTTCGCCCATCGTCCCTTGCACAGTACCGTCCATTTTCCACCGTTCGGCTTTCGCCAGGACCTGCCCCGCTGGCGGCACCTCGTCGCGCCCGCGTGGGTGGCGGGGCTGACCGCCGGCACGCCCATCGCGGCGCAGCCGTCCGGCGCGTGGCGCCTGTTCGAAGTCGGCTACGGCGAGGCCGATGCATTCGCCGTCGGGCACATCCCGGGCGCCGGCTATGTCGATACCACCTGGTTCGAGCGCGAACCGCTGTGGAACAGGATTCCCGACGCGGAACTGGCACGGCTGCTGTCCGGCCTCGGCATCCGCCACGACGTCACCGTAGTGCTGTACGGACGGAACCTCCTCGCGGCCGCGCGCGTCGCGCATCTGCTGCTGGTTGCCGGCGTGGCCGACGTGCGCCTGCTCGACGGCGGTTTATCCGCCTGGAACCGCGCGGGTCTCGCGCTGGAACAGGGGCCGCAGCAACGCTACCCTGCCGCGCACGACTTCGGCACGGCGTGTCCGGCACGTCCCGACTACGTGGTCGACATGAACCAGGTCCGCAACCTGCTGGCGCGCGGTGACGGCGCGCTGGCCAGCATCCGCACCTGGGCCGAATTCGTCGGCAAGACCTCAGGCTATTGCTACATCGACGCGCGCGGCGACATCCCGGGCGCGCTGTGGGGCCGCGCCGGCGACGACGGCGACGTCAACAGCATGACGGCATACCTCGACGGCGATGGACGCATGAAGCCCGCGGCGGCCATCCGCCGGATGTGGCACGCCGCCGGCATCCATGGCGACCGCCGCACGGTGTTCTTTTGCGGCACCGGCTGGCGCGCGTCGCTGGCATTCTTCCATGCCTGGCTGATGGGCTGGGAGCACATCGCCGTGTACGACGGCGGCTGGTGCGAATGGAGCCGCGACGGCGGCAATCCGGTCGTGTGCAGGATGGATTGCCGGGCAGGCTAGTCTTGCCGTATCCAGCGCTGCGTGCGTCCGATCCACGGCATACCGATATATCCCCGCACGTTCATCGCCCTGCCTCCCTCGGCCAGCGTGAGCTTGCAGTTGTACTTCTTGCCGTTCTTGGGATCGACGATATAGCCGCCATCGAAATCGTTCCCTGCGGCGTGCAGACCACCCATGATTTCCATGCCGATCACCGGCTTGTTCCTGAGCGCCCCTTCGCATCGATCGCACACGGGATTCGCGTTTTCCCCCGGTTCCGGAAAAAGCCGCTCGATACGTCCGCTGAACTCGCCGTCGCGCTCCACGATCCGGATGAGCGCGCGCGGCTTGCCGGTTTCATCATCAATATTGCGCCACAGTCCGGCCGGCGACGAATGCTGCGCCGACGCGCCGACCGAGATCACAACGCTCACCAGCAACATCCCCCAATGTCCATGTTTCATCATCTGTCCTTCGTTCATCAGAGCGTGAAGCGCAACTGCGCAAAGATCAGACTGTTCTTTGCCAACGCACCATACAGGCTGTGATGTGGTCCAAAAAAATAATCGCTCCCGGCAAGTACGCGCCAACGATCGCTGATTTCGTAATTGAATTTCGTCCGCCAGAGTCCGCCACCGGAATCGCTCATGAGGACCGCACTGGTTTCGGCGGCCAACTGGTCGTTCCACCAGCGCGACGCGAGGCGCAGCGTCATGCCGCGCTGCAGGTCGGCGACCTGGTTGCTGGTGCTGGCCTGGCGCCAGACGACTTCGCGTACGAGCGGCTCGGCAATACGATCCGGACTGAGGAATCCCCGCACTTTTTGCACGACCAGTTGCACACCGACCGTCGTTACCTCGCCAACGCTCAATTCGGGCCCGGCAACCAGTGAGAGCTGGCCTTTCTTGTGGTTCCAGTCGGTGGCGCCCGTGCTCGCGGTTTTCGTGTACGCGCTTTCGGCGCGCCAGACCATGCCGTTTCCCGTCACGTTCAGGTCCGCGCCCAGCACCCGCATGGGACTGTTATGGAGTGTCACGACCGCGCCATGCGCGTCCACGCCCGTCAGTGCAAGGTCGGGCAACAGGTCGGCCCCTTTGAAGTAGGAGATGGAACCGTCGACCGGTCCCCTCGTGACGTCCCATTTGATGGCCCATTGATGGTCCCGCGGCGGCGCCAGCGTCGCGTACCGGACCCCGGCAATCGATTCGAGTGGAATCACATGGCTGGACGCATGCGGCATGAACACCCCGGACAGGCGGCCACTCTCCGATTTGAGGATGACTTGCACCGCGTCGGCCCCGGAACGCTGGTCGCCGTCTTCCGGCGTCAACATCGTGAAATCGCGCGGGGTCAGGTTATCGGTCGGATTGATGCCGTCCGCCCTTCCCCATGCCATGATCTGGCGCCCAATCTTGACCTGCGCCGGACCGGTCCTGTAGCTCCAGTAAAGCTCGCGGACACGGCCATCGCGGCCCGTCGCATGGTCTTGCGCACGCAGCCATCCGTCCGCGACGACGGTTCCGAGCGCCGCGGTGCCCAGCTCCGTACGCACCCAGGCGCTGGCCTGCCCCGCGCCGCTGCGTCGATCGAGCTGGCGCGAGCCGCTGGCGCCATCGGCGCGGAGCGAAACCGTGGTGTCCTGTGACACGGCACTTTCCTGCGCGACGGCCGAACCGGCGATGCCAAGCACCGCCAGGACGGAAGCGACCGGCCTCATTTCTCCAGCTCGCCCGGCGTGAACAGTCGCGCGGACACACCCTGGTCGGCCTTGAACGCATTCAGCTGGATACTGGTGCGGTGCCCGGTCTGCAGATTTTCCGCTTCGGCCAGCTTGGCTTGCCAGCGTCCTTCCTTGCCCACCTGTTCGATCTGGCTGAACTGCATGCGTTTGAGCGGTTGCATGCCGAGGTCCCACGTCTCCACGCGACTGGCCACGTAATTATCCGTCCTGATCCACGACACCCGCCGGGAGTAGCCGGAGTTGTTGCGCACGGCCTCGTTCGCGGGTACCGATTCGATCACGTAGTGCGGCACGGCGCCGATGGTTTCCTCCCTGAGCAGCTTGTGATTCCATTCGTCGGTCTTGTAGCCGATGACATCGCCATAACTGAAATCGGTGCCGACGAAACTGTCTTTTTTATTGGCGGCGGACAGCCTGCGCACCTTGCCCAGTGCGGGCAGGTAGATCCACATGTCGTCTTCACCCTTGTCGTGTTCGATCATCAGTGAAGCCGTCCCCTTGATGTCCGCGGGGGCGAGGAAGCGTACCAGGCGCATATTGTCCTGGCCATTTTCCTGCAGCAGCGTGGCGCCACTCGTGGTGCGCACCCGCTTGCCCCCGTCGCGACTGATCAAGGTAAACGTGGCATCGCTGACCGAATCCTTCAGCCTGGTCGCGGCCGCATTCTTTTGCATGATGGACAACGCGCCGGACGGCTCGGCGCGGGCACCGGCGGCCACCAGCAGCATCGCACCCGCCCCGATCACCAGTACGCTGACGAGCTGCCACAAGGGCCGGCGCCGAGCGTCGTTGAAGATGAAGCGCGGCTGCAGGTACAACACCATCGCCGGAACCAGCGTCAGGGATGCCATCACGCTCACCAGCATGGCCAGCACGATGAACAGCGAGAGCCACAGGTGAATGTTATAACCCAGCGACAGCGCCAGCACGCCGTAGCCCCCGGCAACCGCGGTGGCCACGAACAGGGCCGCCTTGCCGGCGGTGGCAAACGTATTGCGCATCGCCACGTAGCGGTTTTGGCCCGACCGGATCTGTTCGCGCAGGCGATACAGGAAATAGATGGCGTAATCCGCTCCGATGCCGACGGCCATCGCCGAGATCAGCGAGTTGGGAATATTCAGCGGTATGCCCAGTGCGCCCATCACGCCGAACACCGCCAGCACGGCCATCGCGAGCGGCAGCAGGACGATGAATCCGGCCAGCAGCGAACGGAACGCCAGTGCCGAGATGACGAAGATGGCCAGCGCGATCTGGATGATGTTGAGGATCTTCCCCTTCACCATCGTATCGGTCAGCGCGATGGTCTGGACGATGTCGCCCCCCAGGCTGATCTTCACGGACGTCCCGAATACCCTGGTCATATGGGCGGTAAGCCCGTCGAGCAAGCGCTTGACTTCCGCGTTGCTGCCGGTCTTGAGCAGGATCGTGATCTTGGCGCGGCGGTAATCGGAATCGACGTACGAGTCGAAGTCGCCGGGCTCGCCCGACATCGAATAGAGCAGCAGATACTGGGCGACCGTCCCGGTATCGCCGGGCAGCACGCCAAATGCCGGCGCGTCGCCGTGGACGGCCAGGTTCATGCGCTTGATGTAATCCACGATCGATACGGTCTTGCCGACAATGGCGTCCCGCTCGGCGACATGCTGCGTGCTCTCGATGGCGGCAAGGACCGCCGGCTGCTTGATGCTGTCCGGGGCACCGCCGTCGACCATGATGTAGAGGCTGTTCGTACCGCCCAGCTGGCGGTTCAGGAAGGCATCGTCTTCCTGGATGTCGAGCTTGCTGGAGAAGTAGTTCTTGCCCGCATTATCGATGACGATGCCCTGCGTACCCACCAGGAAAAACACCGTCAGCACCCCGCTCACGAGCATCAGCCGGCGCCTGTTGGCGGGCACGATGACCTGGGTAGCGATCCATTCCGGAATGCGGTCCCAGATGCGGTTGCGTTTTTCGGTCAGGCGTTCGGTGTCCGACGGCGGCGCCAGCAGGGAGCGCACGGCGGGTATGAAGGTCATCTCCAGCAACACGGCACTGACGATACCGACGCCGGTAAAGAATCCGAATGTGCGAATGGCGGCGATCTTGAAAGCCAGCAGCGAGAAAAAGCCGAGGGCGGCGACGCCGCCGGCAATGATCATCACGGGACCGGTGCCGACCAGCGAATTGATCACCGCCTGGCGGTTCGCTTCGACAGGATTGAGCGCGCCCGTGCGGCGCAGCGCTTCGTATTCCTCGTAATAGCGCTTGAGGAGTTGTACCGCGTGTCCCGCCGCCACCGCGAGAATGAGGATCGGCGTGGGTGAATTGAAGATGTCGAACGACTGCCGCAGCATGCCCATGAAGCCGGCGCCCCACACGACCGCCATGAGGGCCGTGACGAGCGGCAGGATCAGGCCCTGTCTCGTGCGAAAGGCTTCGAAATGCAGCAGTCCGATCACGAGTAGCGCGATCGGAAACAGGAAGTTGATACGCGCCGCGTATTGCTCGGTCTTGTCGAGATACACCGGGCTGCCGCCCAGATGGATGCGAACGTCCGGCCCGGCTTCGGCGTCGACGATGTCCTTGACCGGCTGGACCATATTGCGAAACCCGTCGGGCCGTTCCTTCATCTCCACCAGGATGGCGGCGGTGCGCCGATCGGCCGACACGGCCGTGTCGAGGTAGACGGGATTGGCGGCCAGCGCGGCTTTCAACTGGGCGATGGCGGCCGCGTCCACGGCACCGCCGGACAGCAGCGGTTTCGCCTCGAAGCCATCGGCGGTGCCTTTGATGCCTTTGGCCTGCCGGGCCGCCAGGCTGACCAGTGTGGAACGCACGACACCGTCGGAAGCCTCGAGCTTGCGCGTTATCCGGCTCACCCGGTCAAGCACCGCGGGCTGAAAAATGTCGCCCTTTACCGGCGTGATGCCGATCAGGATGAGGTACTTGGAACCGAACATCTTGTCGATGAGGCGGCTCTGCTGAATATAGGGATGGCCTTGCGGCGCGATGGTGGCGGGGTCGATTGCCACGCGCAGGTTGGACGCGAAGAACGCCAGGGCGGCGGTTGCACACAGAGTCAGGGCAATGATCCATGACCGGAAGCGCAGTACGCCTTGTGCGTATTTGAGCATGATGGTTATTTCTTGTGTTGTGAATTCGTGAGAAAGGCGTCAAGCGGAGATCGCCTGTTCCTGCTCGATGGCCTTGAACAGATCGACGATCTGGCGCACCAGCTGGTGCTGGATGTAAAGGCTGGCGGGCGTACGCACGACGGGCGGCACGTTCAGCGGCAGCACGGTAGCGATCTCGCCCGTGACGCTGACGCCGCCATCGATCTCCTCGATCCGGTAGCAGCCGCTGCTTTCCATGTTGCCGCTCACGGTGGTCCAGCTGATCCTGCCCTCTTCCTCTTCCATCACGTGCTGGGTCACGTACTCGCCCGCCATTTCCAGTCCAAACGCGCTCTGGCGCTCGAGCGTCCAGGCAAAGCGCGCCTGGCCCAGCGCCTTGATGTCGGCCACACCCGGGGCGAATACGCCGGTGCGCGCGATATCGCTGGCGGCACGAAACACATCCGCCGCGTTGCCGCGAATGGTCATTTTCTTCTTGATACTTACACTGATGCTCATGCTGTGTTTTCCAGGGTTGAAAGTTGAACTGCGAGCTTGCGCAACATCGCAGCGACGATACGTCGATGAAATGGTTCAATCAGCTTGATGTAGCACTTCCCCAGCCCGTTGTGCACGTCGACGATGGTGCTGACCGTGATGCTCAACCCATCCGCTTGCGGCTGGCGCAATAGCGACAAACGCACGTCGAGATGGCTGTCGTCGATCTTGAGCACCAGTTCGTCCTCGCCGATGCTGTCGATGACGAACAGGTCGAGCTTGTCGCCGGCCTTCCAGCCGACGTTGTCGTGCACGTGGTCGAGCGCGCCGAACCGGCCCACGTCCTTCAGGCCGGCCAGGCGCGCCAGGCGATTGCGGATATCGAGCAGGACGTTAATCCAGCGCGGGGCCTGCGATACCGAGAGGTGGTACAGTTCGGCCATGTTGCGCCGGGTCGATCCGATGCGAATTTCGTAGGCGTCGGCAAAATAGGCGTGCGCCGCCCGCCGGCCCAGCGCACACTGGGCCGGCACCGTGCATTCCCGGGCTTTCACGCCGCGTCCCGCGTCTGTGCCAGCATTACGCGGCCAGTTCCGCGTGGCGGGAAAACAGGGCGTCCATCGAAGCGTTGACGAACTCCTCGTGATCGCGCAGGTTGTCGATATCGCGCTTCAGCACGCAGCGCAGCATCGCTTGCGTGGAGGCCGCAACCTCCTCGTCGTCGGCGATCACCGAACGATAGAAACAATGCGGCGCCAGGTAAGTCGCGCCGATATACGCGGCCGTTTGCTGGAAAGGCCGCAGGAATTCGTCGACCGAGAAGTTGGCGTAGCGGCCAGCGCCATAACCGTCCATCGGTCCGCCGACCGACGTCGACACCATCCACTCCTGGCCCTTGAGCTTGTCGCCACCATAGGCGTAGGCAAAACCGGGCTGCAGCACCAGGTCCAGCCACTGTTTGAGAATCGCCGGCGACGAATACCAGTACAGGGGAAACTGCAGGACCACACGCTGATGTTCCTGCAGGACGATCTGTTCTTCCAGGATATCGATGTTCATGTCCGGATAGAGGGCAGTCAGGTCGCGTACGGTCACATCCGGCTGCTTCGAGAGCGCTTCCGCCCACGCTTTATTGACACGCGAATTCGCAAGATCGGGATGAGCCACGATGACCAAAGTTTTCATACGTTCCTTCTGATGAGATTGATAAATGCCACGACCACCGCATTGCTCAGGCGGCCGCCAACGCCGCGCCGAGCGTGCGCATCTCGACGAATTGACCGCTGCCGATCCTGCTTTTGTAATCGCCCCACAACAGGGCGCACATCGTGCTTGCCCGCTCGCCGGCGGACAACATGTAGCCGGGCGCCGCCGCGCGCTCCCTGAGCATGGCGATTTCCGGGAAATCTCCCTCCACCGGCAACATCGCCGCGTTGCGGCTGAGGCGGGTATCGACGAGGCACAACCCGAGCACCGCGAAGAAGACCTCGGGGTGTTCGAGCGCGTACAGTTGGGCGAGCATGAGCAGCGTCGCTTTCGACAGGCCATATGCCCCGTTGCCCGCCCGCGCGCGCACGCCCGCGATCGAGGCCGAGAACACGCAGGTGTCGATGCGCACTCCTCGCTGCAACAAGGCGTCGAGCACAGCCTTGTTACCCCATACGTTCACACGCATCAGATGGTCGATCTCGTGCCGGGAAAGCGCCGACGCGGCCTTGATGCTGCTGCCATACTGACCGGCATTCAGGAAGAGAAACCGCACTTCGTCCAGCGTGGGCAACAGGTCGAGCATGCGTCCGATCGCCTCCTCCAACCCGGCCGGTGAGGCCAGGTCCAGCGCATGGAACACGAAATTGGGATGAGCGACCAGGTCGGCCGGGGCCGTGCGGCTCAGGCCGATGACCCGGAATCCACGTTCGAGGTGCTGCTGTGCCAGGGCATGGCCGATGCCGGCACTCGCACCGGTGATGATGACGTTTTCCACTGTCGACATCAGAATTTACCGGCCGTCGCGCCGCCGTCGACCGGCAGGACCACGCCCGTGATATAGGACGCCGCGTCCGAGAGGAGCCAGGCGACCGTGCCCGCCACTTCCTCGGGCTGGCCGAAACGTCGCATGGCGGTGGCGCCGATCTTGCGTTGGGTACGCTCGGGATGCGCAGCGAGGCTGGCGGCGTCGTTCATGCCGCCGCTAATCGGGCCGGGCGCAATCGCGTTGACGCGGATCGCCGCCCCGCCGGAAGCCTGCGCATACTCGATCGCGGCCGCCTGGGTCAGGCCGGAGATGGCGAACTTGCTGGCCACGTAGGCGGCCTGTCCCGGGATGGCCATCACGCCGGCCACGGAGCTGTTGTTGACGATCGCCCCGCCGTTGCCCGCAGCCATGACGCGCAGCTGATGACGCATGCAGAAATAGGTGCCGTGGAGGTTCACGTCGATGACCTGCCGCCATTTTTCCGAGGAGCTGTCGCCCAGACGAGCATGCTCGGCCGACAGGCCCGCATTGTTGAAGGCGCCATCGAGCCGGCCATATTCGGCCACGATCGCGTCGATCATGGCCGCGACTTCTTCCTCGCGCGCGACGTCGCAACGGATGAAGCGCACGCGTTGCCCTGCATCCTTCAGTTCTTCCACGGTGCGCTGGCCCTGCTCGCCGTTCCGACCGCAGATGATGACGGTTGCGCCCTGGTCGGCCAGGAATGCGGCGGTCGTCCGGCCCATGCCCGCAGTGCCGCCGGTCACGAGAATGATCTTGTTTTCGAGTTGTTTCATGTGGTTCTCCTTGATGCGGTCCGCTCGCTGCGGACCGGCGTTGTCATGAGGGACGTAGGTACTTCGGGTTCACGCAGCAGTAGACGCGGTCGTAGCGCGGGTTGTATTTGTCCTTAAAGCATTTGCCATCCCACAAGCATCTGGTCACGCTCGCGCTGCCCTGCTCGACCGTCTTGACGATCAGGTCGTTGTCGGCAAACAGCGCACGCGCCATGCCCACGAGATCGGCGGTGCCGGCGGCGACCAGGCGCTCGGCCATGTCCAGCCCGTCGACCAGGCCGGCAAATCCGACGGGCACCCGGCTATATCGCTTGATCTGCGCAACGCCGGCCAGCACGTCCGCTTCCATCTCCCGGGTGCGGCCCGACAGTTTATGAAAGGTCTCGGCGGTGCCCATCGAGACCTCGATCAGGTCCATGCCCGCCTCTTCGAGCATTGGTATCACTTCCTCGAAATGCTCGGGCAGGCTGCCGGCACTGCCCAGGAAATCGTCGACACCGAGGCGAACGCCGATGCTGACGCCGTTGCCAACCCTGGCGCGAATGGCGGCGATGACCTCGGCCAGCAAACGGCCGCGCCTGACCGGGTCACCGCCGTAGCCGTCGTCGCGTCGATTGGTGTGGGGCGACAGGAAACTACTCAGCAAATAACCGTTCGACGCCTGCAACTGAATGAGCCGGGCACCGGCAGCGACGCTCAGTGCGGCGGCATCCGCGAACTGCTCGATCACGAGCGCGATGTCATCGCCGTTCATTGCCCTGACCCGATAACGCGGGTCGAGCTTCATCAATGCCGGGCTGGGCACGCCGCTTGGCGTCAGCATGGGCTGGCCGCGCGTGTATTTGGTCACGCCCTGCCCACCGTAATGCTGGAGTTGAACACCCACCACGGCGCCTTTGGCATGCTGTCTTGCGATGAAGGGCGCCAGCGCCTCGGCGTGCCGCGGCTCGAACATGCGCAGACCGCGTGGCTGCAGGATCGAATCGCGGGAAACCGTGGCGTTACTGAGGATCAGAAAACCGCATCCTCCATCGGCGATACCATCGTAAAACTCGGCCAGGGCCGGCGACATGCAGCCGTCGAGGCCCGCCAGGTCGATCCCCATCGCGGCGAAAAACAGACGGTTGGCAAGCTGGACGGCCCCAACCCGCAGCGGCGCCAGAACGGATGGAAACCGGTCCCTTCCGACCAGGACGCGCTCGACCGGCGCGAGCATCGCGGAACGCTCCATTTACAGCACCTCGCGCCGGGTAACCACGTGGGTATAGTTCTTGATGACGTCACGCAGGCGCGCATCGTCATGCTTGAGCAGCGTGACGATTTCCATCCCGACGACCGTGATGCCATTGCGAACCTCGCTCCAACGCGAGACGGCGTTGCCGTGAATGAAGCCGATGCCCTCGGTGTAAAAGCAGATATTGAGCGTCTGGCCGATCTCCACCACCTGATTCCCGGTGAGACCAATATTCATGCCGCCGATGGACAGGTCGTTGATGGTCGCCTCGATGCGCTCGCCGGCGGCATTCGTGATGCTGACCGTCGGGTTGATGCTCTTTACCGGGACAAAGCGGTGCTTCCGGTCGGCAGTGATCTTGCGCAGCCGCTTGAACAGGGCGATCTTGATCAGCGTCGCGCCCAGCTTCGCCACCGCCACCACCTTGTTGTGCTGATAGAAAGTGGTGACGCGGAAGTCGCGTTCGACCGAACGGGCGGCTTCCAGCGAACCGCTGGGCGTTTCGACGGCAATGCGGACCGGGTAATTGGCATCGACGAAATTCATGAATTCGACGCCGAACGAATCGATGGTCAGCGAGACCTGGTCGCGCTTGTGGCCGCTGAATTTGTAGAACTGGGCGTACATGGCCTGGCGCGCCACTTCGATCAGCATGATTCCGGGGACATGCTCATGGTGCTTACGATAGAAAAAATAATTCTTCGTATCGTTGAACATGGTGACGTACAGGATATGCGGGCGGTTCTTCAATCCAGGCAGTTTATCGATGACTTCCGATACCTCGTGACGCTGGGCGTCGCTCATTTGCGCCGACTTATTACCGAAATTCAAAAGCAGGTTGACTTCATCGATTTCGTGCACGTATTCGCGCTCGAGCATGAATGCGGCATCCTCTTCGCGATAATTTCGACGAACGCACTCGAGCACTTCCGGATCGGCCAGCGCCGCTGCGAAACGGGATTTGTCGATCATTCCAGGGACGCTGCGCAGATGCGCATGCGGCGCGCCATGATTGAGCCGGCACTCGGGCCGATCGCAGGCTGAAAAATGCGTGGCCAATAACACGCGGTCCGCCGGCGTCAGGCACGACAGCAGCATCGCACCCTCGTCCAGAAACGACGGCAGCGGCCCGCGTGCGTTACAGACCAGCAGGTCGTCATCGAAATCCTTGTGCACCAGATATTTGTCGAGCTTATTTACTTCACTTAGCACTGCATTCATGAGTTCCTCTGTTGGGGAGAACGAGTTTATTCACATTGCCGGCCAAGGCATTCCGACTGGACAACGTCATGCGCCATGCTTCCACCCGTGAAGCCCTCTCCAATGACGGACCATCGCTCCATTTTCCAGAGCGCCGCCAGTCGCGGGCAAACGGGGTTTGGAAACACTCCGATTCAATCGATTCCGTGAAAGACAATTCGCAAATCGTCGATCCGGAAAGCGTCCGACCTGAAAAACAAACAAGCCCGCGGCCTCGTGGAATGAGCGATCGGCGGTTCGCCTCGAACCCGACGCTATTAATATTTACGCAGATGACATTTAACAAATTATATCCAGTCACCCCACACTCCGGCAATAAAAATGCCTTAAAAATATCGAATATCGCGCGGATGCAGACGCCATTTTTTAAAAGCGCGTTTCCGGTTTTCTCAAATATATTTAATTATCTCGCCAGGGCCGCCGCACCATGAATAAACCACTGCTTCCCYGAGAATCCGACATTTTTCGCCATCATCCATCCCGAGGAGTGAAAAATGATTCTCTCCAAATAGCGCGCAGCAGATATCTGCAATGCGGGACCGCTTCCAGGAAGAGGAATTATTTCCACGAATTCAGGCGCGCGCCGTCCTCATGGCGGCGAAATTGCCTATTAATTCAGTATTTTTTTGCTGCACTGCACATAAATAAGATTTCACATTTTGATTTAGATCAAATGCCAAATCAATTTACGGCGTCCTTAAAGAATCCTGCGCATTGATATGTTCGGCCGATGAACTTATCGACAGCCAGTGAACAGGCGTGGGAAGGCATGAAGCCGGCGGCGGCCGTCGCCGGATGCGGCAGTCCGCCGGCCCTCAGGGCGAGCGCCGCGGTGTTTTATTGCATGCTGATGGGCTGGAAGCGTATTGCCGTGCACGACGGCAGGCAGCTGGTGCGAATGAAGCCGCGCCGGCGGCAAACCGGTCGTATGCCGGTGAAGTGCCGCGCCGGCGCGATGCGGCCGGACCTAGATCGTCCGCTTCGTGTGCCATCCGATCCTGTTCTGCAAGGAGGCCGACGCACTCCGGTCCGCCGGCATGCCGGCGCTGCCGACGGTATTCTACGTGCCACGGCGCCTCGCCGCGCTCGGCATCCCGGCCCTGGACGAGCAGGCCGCCGGATGGCTCGCCAGCGACGAGGCCCTGCAGCGGTTCGCACACGCCGCCATGCAGTTCCGCCGTGCGGCGCGGCCGGCGCGCCCCGCCATCCTGACCGACCACGCCCGGGTCGTCTTCGAGGGCGCACAGGGCCTGCTGCTGGACCAGGACCGCGGCGCGTTTCCCTACGTGACCCGCTCGCATACGGGCATCCGCAACGCGCTGAACGTCGCCGCCGAAGCAGGGATCGCCACGCTCGATGTCACGTACGTCACCCGCGCCTACCTCACGCGGCACGGCGCCGGCCCGCTGGCGAACGAACTGCCCGACAAACCGTATGCCGGCATCGAAGACCGCACCAATGTCCCGAACGAATTCCAGGGCACGTTGCGCTTCGCCCACCTCGACCTGGACCTGCTGGCGCGCACCGTCCGCACCGATTTTGCCGATGCGCCGGCCTGCCCCCGGCATCGCCGCGCGCCTGAACCTGTCGGTAAGCTGCCTCGACCAGGTCGGTGAAGCGGTCGCGTATATCGAGGACGGGATGCTGCAGACCGCGTCGCCCGGCACGCTGGTCGACCGCCTGGCCGGCCGGCTCGGTGCCGGCGTCGTGTACACGGTCTGGGGGCCGACCCGGAATGCCGTCAGGATCCGGTCGCGCTGACCTGACCGTGGCGCCCCGCCAGTTCCTGCTCGAGCTTCGCGTCGCGGCCGTAGATATCGGCGGCGAAATGCGGCCTGCCCTGGCTGTCGATGCTGGCGGTGGCATAGTAGATCACGACGGGAATCGCGCGGGGCAGATCGACGTGCCGGGTCGGACCCGGCTGCAGCGCGGCCTGGACGGCATCGGCGTTCCACTGGCGCTGCCCGCCGAGCACCCATCGCGCCAATGCGGCGGGATCCTCCACGCGGATGCAGCCATGCGACAGGTCGCGCCGGCTACGCGCGAACAGTTCGCGCGCCGGCGTCGAGTGCAGGTAAATGTCCATCGGGTTGGGCATCGCGAACTTGATCGCCCCCAGCGAATTCTTCGACCCCGGGCGCTGGCGCACGCGCGCGCGGCCCGCCCGCAGGTCGGCCATGCTCGCGCCGGCCGGCACGATCTCCATGTCGTTCTGGGCAAGGTAGGCCGGATTGCGCGCTATCTTCGGCAGCATTTCCTTCTCGAAGATGCTGCGCGGGACGTTCCAGTACGGATTGAATTCCAGGTAGCGCATCTGGCCGACGAACAGCGGCGTTTCCGTCTTGAGCGCGGTGCCGACCACGACCCGCATCTCGAGCGGCGGCTCCGCGCTGCCGTTGTTGAACGCCCACAGGCGGTAGGCCGGCAGGTCCACCACGATCACCGGGCCGGAGCCGATCTCCGGCAGCCAGCGCAGGCGCTCGAGCGTCAGTTCGAGCTGGCGCGCGCGCTTGCCGGGCGGGACGTTGAGCGCGGCGATCGTGCCGCGACCCAGCACGCCATCGTCGACCAGCCCGTGCCGCGCCTGGAAGCGCCGGACGCCCTCTTCCATCTGCGCGCTGTAGATGCCTGCGGCCGGCGTACCGGCGGCCGCCGGTGGCGCATCGGCCGGCAGGTCGCCCAGCAGCACCAGGCGCTCGAACAATGCCTGCGCGGCCGGATAGACGCCGCCGGGCAGGACCTTGGCGTCCGGTGTCGGCAGCGCCGGATACGGCTGCTTCGCCAGCTCGCGATAATGGGCCAGCGCCGTCTTGACCAGCCCGTACTGCGGCGCGGACGGCTCGGCCGCCTGCACGGCGGCCTGCAGCCTGCCGGCCGCGAGCCCGGCGCGCAGGCGCTCGACCGGATCGTACTGGCGCAGGCGCGCGTCCAGCTGGCGGGTGTGATATTCGGACCGCACGCGGCCGACGCGCAGGTCGGCCAGGTAGCGCAGCATCGCCGCCGTGAGGGCGACGTCGAAACGCGCGTCGCCTGCGCCGCCTGCGCGCAACTGCCGCGACAAGGCGTCGGCGCCGTAGTCGAGCGGGTCCAGGCCCTGCAGCGTGGCCCGGCGCAGCACCCACAGCGCGGCCGAGGCCGTTGTCGGGTTCCATGCGGGCGCATATTTACGCGGAGCGTAGAACCGGTCGATCCAGCCGCGTTCGTCATAGGGCCCCGTGGGCGGCGCGGACGACCGCGCGGCCTGCATGGCCAGGGCGTGAATGGCGGTGGCGACGGACTGCGCGAAGGCGGAACAGGGCACGAGGGCCGCGGCTGCGCAGAAAGCGAGCACGGCGCAAATTTTCAGGCTGGGCTTCATTGATGCTCTCAAACTTCGGCAACCGTACGTTGCCGATCCGCATCATACCTGTCGGGCCAGGCGCTGCCCAGCGGCGCACGATTGCCGGGAGTTCGTGTGGTACAGTATGCAACGCTGGCCCGCGCGCCAACGTCCTGATCCCCGCATTCAACAACCTTCCCTGAGCTTCATGAATCCCAATGCTTTTGCGCCGGCCGAAATCGACGGCGTGTACCGCGCCATTCGCGAACGGCGCGACATGCGCCATTTCCTGGCAACGCCCATCGATCCGGAACAGCTGGAACGCTTCATCGGGGCGGCCCACCAGGCCCCAAGCGTCGGCCTCATGCAGCCATGGCGCTTCATCCGCATCGTCGACCGCCAGCTGCGCCGGGACATCCATGCGCACGTGGACGAGGAGCGTGTCCGGACCGCGCATGCGCTCGACCAGCGTGCGCAGGAATTCATGCGCCTGAAGGTCGAGGGCATCCTGGAGTGCGCGGAACTGCTCGTCGTCGCGCTGATGGACAAACGCGAGCCCTACATCTTCGGGCGGCGCACCATGCCCCAGATGGACCTGGCCTCGGCCTCCTGTGCCATCCAGAATTTCTGGCTGGCCGCGCGCGCCGAGGGCATCGGCGTCGGCTGGGTGTCGCTGTTCGATCCACAGCGCCTGCGTGAACTGTGCAAGATGCCGGACGACAGCGCGCCCATCGCCGTGCTGTGCGTGGGCCATGTCGACCGGTTCTATCCGGAGCCCATGCTCCAGACCGAGGGCTGGGACAGGCGTCGCCCCCTGTCCGGCATGGTGTATGAAGACACGTGGGGTCAGCCTGCCTGAAGCTGCCCCGCGGCAGCGAACATCAGCGCATGCTCGCTGCGCGACAATGCCATGCGCACCCCGACGCCGCGCGCCTGCTTCGGCGACGAAACCCGGATGCGGCGGGTGTTCCAGAAAAAGCTCGGGATCTCGCCGACGTTGTATCGGGAACGTTTTGCCACCACCGGCGTGCACGCGTCAGGCATGCCCGATCCCCGCCGCACTGTAGCGATGTTCGAAGTCGTCGATCGGTAGCGGCCGCCCCAGCAGGAAGCCCTGCAGCGAGGAGCACCCGCCGTGGATGAGGAATCTGCGTTGGGATTCATGTTCGACACCTTCGGCGACGATGTCGAGCTTGAGCTTGCGTGCCAGCGCAATGATGGCCTCCACGATCGGTACGGCGTCGGGATCGGTGCCGACGTCGCGCACGAAGGAACGGTCGATCTTCAGGGCCGCCAGCGGGAAGTACTTGAGGTAGGCCAGCGACGAATAGCCGGTGCCGAAATCGTCCAGCGAAAAGCAGATGCCGTACGAGCGGAGTTCGTACATGCGTTGCGTGATCTCCTCCGTATCCTCGGCGAACACGCTCTCGGTCAGTTCCAGGCAGAGCCGCTCCGGCGGCGCGCCCGTGTCGTCCRGGATATCGGCGACCGCTGCGGGAAAGGCCGCATCGCGCATCTGGTGCGCGCTGACGTTGACGGCCAGCTTGAGGTGCCGGAGCGTGGGATCGCCGTGCCAGCGTGCGAGCGCGCGGCAGCTTTCCTTGAGGACCCATGCGCCGAAGGGCAGGATGAGCCCCGACTCTTCGGCGAAACCGATGAATTGCTCCGGGCCGATCACCTCGTGCTCGCCGCGCTGCCAGCGCACCAGTGCCTCGGCGCCGACCACGCTGCCCCGGCGGTCGAACTGCGGCTGGCAAAACAGGCGGAACTCACCCAGCGACAAGCCATCGCGCATCGCAGCCTCGAAGGCCGCGCGGCGGTCGGCCGCGTCCTGCATGCCGGGATCGAAGAAACAGGCGTTGTTGCGCCCGCCGGCCTTGGCACGGTACATGGCGAGATCGGCCTGCTTGAGCAGGGTTTCGGTGTTGCTTCCCTTGCCATTGAACAGCGTGATGCCGATGCTTGCCGAGCTCTTGAACAGCAGGGATCCCAGTTGGTAGGCCTGGCCAAGGGTCGACAGGATCTTGGCGACGACGCGGTCGGCCTCGGTCGCCGCACCGCTCGGCGAGTTGCCGAGCCCCTCCAGCACGACGACGAATTCGTCGCCGCCGAGCCGGGCCAACTGGTCGCTGTCGCGTACGGTAGACCGCAGCCTGTGGGCCACCTGGCGCAACAGCATGTCGCCCATGTCATGTCCCATCGTGTCGTTGAGCAGCTTGAAATTGTCCAGGTCGAGATAAAGCAGCGCGCTGCAATAGCCGGAGCGGCGGCTGCGCGCCAGTACGTGTTCCAGTTCCTCGATGAGGAAGCGGCGGTTCGGCAGTCCCGTCAGGTGATCGAAATACGCGAGTTCGTAGATGCGCCGCTCGGTACGCTTGCGCTCGGTGAGATCGGTGTTCACGCCCGACATCCGTACCGCCGTACCGCCGGCGTCGCGCAGGACGAAACCGCGCGACAACACGGGCACATAATGTCCATCGTGGTGACGCAGCCGGAACTCCAGGTTGAAACCGTCGCGGGTACTTGGCAGCAAGTCCGCGAGGTAGTCGTTGATCATGCCGTCATCGTCCGGATGGAGCAGGCGCCGCCACGCCTCGGCATCGTCGATGCCTTCCCCGCTGGGGTAGCCGAGCATGTTCCACCAGCGTTCGGAATAATAGACGTCACCCGTGACCAGGTCCCAGTCCCAGGACGCATCGGTCGACCCCTTCAGCACCAGCCGCAGCCTTTCTTCGGATTTCGCCAGGGATTGCTGGGCGTCCTTCAACGCCGTGCAATCGGTGAAGCACACCGCGACGTGCCGGACACGCCCGGCATCGTCGAGCTCCGGGTAGGCATTGCACAACAACCAGCGCGTCGGGCCCGCCCCCGCAATACCGGCGATGTGCCCGGACAGTTTCCGGCCTGTACGCAACACGATGCTCGCCGGGAACTCTTCCGGCGGCCGTGCCGACCCGTCCTCGCGCAGCACGGTCCAGCCGCCCGCGCCCGGATCCGCACCGATGAGGTCGGCTTCACTGCGCCCCAGCAATTCCTGCGCCAGACGGTTGGCGAAGACGATGCGGCCGTCCGCGGCATGCACGACGACGCCCGCCGGCAAATGGTCGTACAGCGCGTCGAGACTGCGCAATATGTCCGCTGAGGAAGTGGAACCCATGACGGCCCCAATTTGACGAACTATTTGAAGTGACAAGTTAATACTAGCAGTTTCCCTTCCGGATGATGCGTATTTACGCGAACCCGCGACGACGGCGTGCCACTGCTCGACGATCTTCGAACAGGCGGCACCCGAGAACGCTGAGTGCAATCGTTTGCATCAATACCGAAACTGTAGCGCAACTCTAGGCATGCTAACCAAAAATCTTTTGATGCAATCGTTTGCAATCGCTGTGGTTTTAGTAAATAATAATTGCGACACCACCAATGCGCGCACAGCCATTGCCATCCACCTTGATGCGAATTCCATGACCACGATGTCTTCCCCGTTTTCCGCCTTGCCGGACGCGCAGCACGCCACCCTGCAACGGCGCCTCGATCGCCACGAAGGCATCCTGCGCGAGCGCCTGCGGCACCTGTACGGCCACCTGCCCGGCCACGATGCGTGGTACGCCGGGCTGATGGCCGAAGTCGGGCGGTTGATGGCCGCGCGTCCTGCCGCACTGCAGGCGCTGGACAGTACGCGCGAAGACAACCCCGCATGGTTCTGCGCGCCCACGATGCTGGGCTACAGCACGTATGTCGACCGGTTCGGCGGCGACCTGGCCGGTGTCGCACGCCGCATCCCGCACCTGCGCGACCTGGGCGTGACCTATCTGCACCTGCTGCCCTTCCTGAAGCCGCGCGAAGGCGAAAGCGATGGCGGCTTCGCCGTGGCCAGCTTCGACGAGGTCGATCCGCGCCTCGGCACGATGGCCGACCTGGAAGCCCTCGCCGCGCAGCTGCGTGCCGCCGGCATCTCGCTGTGCTCGGACCTGATCCTGAACCACGTCGCCGACGACCACCCGTGGGCCATCGGCGCCCGCGCCGGCGACGAGCGCCTGCGCGGCTTCTTCCACGTCCTGCCCGGGCGGGCAGAAGCCGACGCCTACGAACGCACGCTGGGCCAGGTCTTCCCCGAAGCCGCACCCGGCAACTTCACCTACAACGAGGCGGTGAAGGGCTGGGTCTGGACGACGTTCTACCCGTTCCAGTGGGACCTGAACTATGCCAATCCCGCGCTGTTCGCCGCGGTGGCGGTGGCGATGCTGGGGCTCGCGAACCGCGGCATCGAGGTGTTCCGGCTCGATTCCACGGCCTTCCTGTGGAAGCGGCCCGGCACCGACTGCATGAACCAGCCGGAGGCGCACATGATCCTGCAGGCGCTGCGCGCCCTCGTCGGCATCGCCGCCCCTGGCGTCCTGCTGAAAGCGGAAGCGATCGTGCCGACGCGCGAACTCCCCGCCTACCTGGGCACCGCGGACTCGCCGGAATGCCACCTCGCCTACCACAGCACCCTGATGACGGCCGGCTGGGCCGCGCTGGCCGAACAGGACGCGGGGCTCGTGCGCGCCGTCGCCGCCGCGACCCCGGCGCTGCCGGCCGGCACCAGCTGGCTCACCTACGTGCGCTGCCACGACGACATCGGCTGGAAGCACCTCCTCCCCGAGGCGGGCCGCATCGAACGGCTGGCGGCCGTCGCCGCTTTCTATAACGGCGGGCGCGGCTTCGCGGACGGCGTCGCGTTCCAGGGCGGCCTGGCGACGAACGGCACGGCGGCCTCGCTGTGCGGCGTGGAGCGTGCCGGCACGGATACCGAGGCCGAGGCCGAGGCCGCGGTCCGCCGCGTGCTGCTGCTGCACGCGCTGGCGCTCGCGTTCGGCGGCCTGCCCATGCTGTACATGGGGGACGAGCTGGGCATGGTCAACGACCACGGCTACCTCCTCGACCCCGCCCGCGCGCACGACAGCCGCTGGGTGCAGCGCGCCGCGTTCCCCGTCGGCGCGATCGCGGCCGACAGCCCGGCCGGGCGCATCCACGCCGGGCTGCGGCGCCTGATCGCGCTGCGCGGCAGCCTGCCCGGCCTGGCAGCCGGTACAGCCTGCATGGTACTGGAGACGTCCGACCCGGCCCTGCTCGCGCTGGCGCGCGGCGACCGCTTCCTGGGCCTGTTCAATTTTTCGGACCGCGACGTCACGGCCGACGCCTGCGTCCTGAGCCCGTGGGAATGCGTCTGGCTCGATCGCGCGACCGGCGAGCGCCTGAACTGACAACGACAAGAGGAGGCACATGGAACATTCGAAACAAACGATCGCCGTGTTCGGCGAGGCGCTGGTCGACGATTTCGGCGACCGCCAGGTGCTGGGCGGCGCACCGTTCAACGTGGCGCGCCACCTGGCGGCGTTCGGCCCGGCCGTGCTGATGCTGACCCGCGTCGGCGACGATGCGAACGGCGGCCGCGTGCGCGCCGACTGCGCGCGCTTCGGCATGAGCCTCGCCGGCGTGCAGGTCGACGCGGACCGGCCGACGGGCCGCGTGCTCGTCGAGCGCAGCGCGGACGGCGGCAGCCACCGCTTCACGATCCTGGAAGACCAGGCCTACGACGTCATCGAGGCCGGCCCGGCGCTGGCCGCCGTCGCGGAGGCCGCGTCGGGCACGCTGTACTTCGGCACCCTGGCCCAGCGCGCGCCGCAATCGCAGCAGACCCTGGCCCGTCTGATGGAAGCGGGTGCCGCTCGCCGCTACCTCGACCTGAACGTGCGCACGGGCGTCACGGAGCGTTGCGTGTTCCGCTCGCTGCACGCGGCCGACGTGGTCAAGGTCAACGAAGAAGAATTGCAGGACCTGTTCGGCTGGTACACCCACCTGCGTCCCGCCACCGACGATATGCACGACACCGAAGTGCAGAGCGCGTGCGCGACCTTGCTGCGGATCTTCAACCTGCAAGGCATGATCGTCACGCTGGGCGCGCGCGGGGCCGTCTACTTCGGCGCCGACGGCACCTTCGCCGAAGCGCCGCCGGCCGCCATGCCCGGCACCCTCGTCGATACGGTCGGTGCGGGCGACGCCTTCTCCGCCGTCTTCCTCGTCGGCCGCGCGCGCGGCTGGCCGCTGGCGCAGACGCTCGCGCGCGCGAACGAATTCGCCGGCGCCGTGTGCTGCATCGCAGGTGCGGTACCATCCAGCCTGGACTTCTATCGTCCCTTCATCGAGTGCTGGCTCGCCTGACCTGAGGAGACACAAGGGATCGAACCACGACGACGCCGACCGACGAACCCGCGCGCCCCCGCCGATGAATGCCGACTTCCTCAGCGTGGCCTCGCACTTGCGCAGTAACGCGCGATGAACGCCGCGTGCGTCGGCATGGCCTCAGCCGCACGCACCATCGCCTCGCGCTGGCGCGCCAGCATCGCGGCGCCGTCGACGCCGCGCAGGTCCGCTAGCGGATCGTGGCGCTGCGGCCAGTTCAACTGCCCCACGTGCACGGCGAGCCAGCTGGCGTTGCCGAACAGCTCCGGCCCCTCGCTCATGAGGCGCCCGTAGCGCCTGAAGTGCTCGATCTTGCGCGCCAGCGTGTCCGGGATGTCCATCGCCGCGCAGGCCCGCCACAGCGGCGTGTCCGCCCGTTCCGTCAACTTGTAGTGCAGGATGATGAAGTCGCGGATGCGCTCATACTCGTTGGCGCCGATGCGGTTGTACTCGTCGATGACGAGCGGGTCGAAGTCGCGGTCGGGGAACAGCGCGAGCAGGCGCGAAATGCCCGATTGCACGAGGTGCAGGCTGGTCGACTCCAGTGGCTCCATGAACCCGCTCGCCAGGCCCAGCGCGACGACGTTGCGGTTCCAGAAGCGCTTGCGCCGTCCCGTGACGAAGCGCAGCGCGCGCGGCTCCGCCAGTGCTTCGCCGTCCAGGTTGGCGAGCAAGGTGGCCGCCGCCTCGTCGTCGGATACATATTTGCTGGCGTAGACGTAGCCGTTGCCGACGCGGTGCTGCAGCGGGATCTTCCATTGCCAGCCGGCCGCGCGCGCCGTCGAGCGTGTGTACGGGGCGGGCCCGCCGTCCGCCGCGCTGGGCACGGCCATGGCGCGGTCGCATGGCAGCCAATGGGTCCAGTCCTCGTAACCCGTGTGCAGCGCGCCTTCGATCAACAGGCCGCGGAAGCCCGAGCAATCAATGAACAGATCGCCCGCGACGGAGCGCCCGTCGGCCAGCCGCACCGCTTCGACGAAGCCATCCGCGCCGCGCAGGTCCACGCCGACGATGCGGCCTTCCAGCCGGCGCACGCCGCGCCCCTCCGCGACCTCGCGCAGCCAGGCCGCGTACAGGGCCGCATCGAAGTGGTAGGCGTAGTCGAACGTCGACGCGATCTGGCGCGGGTCGCGCGACGGCTTGTCGAACCGTCCGCGGCTGGCGGCGGCCCAGGCCATCGAATACTCGTCCAGTTCCAGCGCGCCGGGCGCCGCGCGGCCGCGCAGCCAGTACTGGTGCAGCGGCACGGCGTCGAACTGCATGCCGTGCGGGCCGAACGGGTGGAAATAGCGCCGGCCAACCTGCGCCCAGTCGACGAACTCGATGCCCAGCTTGAACGTACCCTGCGTGCGGCGCAGGAACGTGGCTTCGTCGAGGCCCAGCGTCTGGTTGAAGATCTTGATGGGCGGGATGGTCGCCTCGCCGACGCCCACCGTCCCGATCTCTTCGGACTCGACCAGCGTGATAGTGCAGCCGGCGCCGGCCACCGTGGACAGGGCGGCCGCCGCCATCCAGCCGGCCGAACCGCCGCCGACGATGACGATGCTTCTTAACCGACGATCATGATCCGTCATTGTGCGTTCTCCCGTTGCAGGCGCACGATCCATGCCGCTTCCGCCTGGCCGCGCGGCACCGGCAGGCCGGCTTGGGCGAGCCATGCGCCGCTGAACGATGCGCCGTCGGCGCTGGCGATCGCATCCAGCAGGGGTGCGCGGTGGTCCGTATCCCGAGCGCCCTCGGGCCGGATTTCGGTGACCCGATACTGCGCGGCCGCGTCCAGCATGGTCAACCGCAGCGGCGGCGTGTAGCGGTGCGTGCTCGGCTCGACGCGGTAAACGAACAGCAGCAGGTCGTCCGCATCGCCATGCGCCTGCCACGACAGGCCGTCCTGCCCCTCGCCCAGCCACACGCGCCCCGCATGCAGGCGGTCGCGCAAGCGCTTGTACAGCGCGATCCAGGCCGCGAGCTCGGATTTCTCCGCCACGCCCAGCGCGCGCACGTCGAGCTCCACGCCCAGGTGGCCCGGCAATGCGACGGCCGCGCGGAAGGCCATCGCCTGGCTGCGGCCCGTCGTGTGGGCGGGCGCCGTGCCCACGTGCGCGCCCATGATCTCGGGCGGGAAGAATTGCAGGAAGCCGCGCTGGATGGCTGTCCGCGACACGGCGTCGATGCAGTCGCTCGTCCAGACGCGGTGCGCGTGGCGCAGCACGGCGAAGTCGATGCGCCCGCCGCCGCCGGAACAGCTTTCGATTTCCACGTGCGGATGCGCGGCGCGCAGGCGCGCGAGCAGCGCGTAGAACGCGTGGACCTGCGCGCGGTAGCCCGGCCGGCCGTCAAGCAGGCCGGCCGTCGTGAGGTCGCGGTTGTGGTCCCACTTGATGTAGCGGATCGGATGCGCGGTCAGCAGGCCGGAKATCCTGTCGAACAGGTAGTCGGCCACCTCGGGCCGGGCAATGTCCAGCACGAGCTGGTTGCGTGCCGTGAGCATCGGCCGCCCCGCGAGCTGCAGGGCCCAGTCGGGATGTGCGCGATGGAGGTCGCTGTCCGGGTTGATCATCTCCGGCTCGAACCACAGGCCGAATTCCATGCCCAGGCCCGTCACGTGCGCGACGAGGTCGCCCAGTCCCTGCGGGAACCTGGTTTCGTCGGGCCACCAGTCGCCTAAAGCAGCGCGGTCGTGGTGGCGGCCGTGGAACCAGCCGTCGTCCAGGACGAAGCGCTCGATGCCGACTGCCGCCGCGGCGGTGGCCAGTTCCTTGACGGGTTCCGGACGCACGTCGAAATAAAAGCCTTCCCACGTGTTCAGGTGCACGGGACGGGGACGCATGCGGCCACCCGGCCAGTCGAGGCGCGCGCGCAGCTCGGCATGGAAGTTCGCGGCCAGGCCGTTCCACCCGGCGTTCGAGAACGACGCGACCACCTCGGGCGTCGCGAGGGTGATGCCCGGCGCCAGCCAGCCTTCGCCGGGCGCCAGCCATTCCCCCAGCTGCCACTGGTACTGGCCGTCATGCAGCCATTCGATGGTCTGCTGGTGATTGCCGGACCAGGCCAGGTGGGCACCGTAGACCGCACCGCTGTCCGCGTTGCCTCCCGGCGCACACACGACGGCGCCGGGAAAACAATCGTGCGACGTGCGCCCGCGCCGGTTCTCGCGCCGCCACAGGCTGCGCGACAGCGGGTCGACCTGCAGCATGAATTCGTGCAGGTGCTGGCCGGCGTACGAGCGCACCGTGGCGCAATCGCCGGGCAGCGGCAGCGTGAGCGCCGCGAGCCATTGCACATCCAGCGGCGTCGTGCCGAGGTTCGTCAGCGCCGTGCGCGCGACCAGCACGTCGCTGCCGGCGTCCAGACGCAGGGTGATATCGGCACGCAGCTGCGCCGCTTCATCCGTCAGGTGCAGGACGACGGCGCGCCCCGGCTCGGTCCACTCGACCGTGCAGGCCGTGAACGCCTGCGCGAACGCGGTGCCGGCGCGGTGCGCGAGGAGCGCGCTTTGCCCGAACCAGCCGACGCCGAACGTCGGCAGTACGGTGAGCGGCTGGTCGAAGTCGAGCATGAAGCTGGGCAGCGGCCGGCCGGCGCGCAACGGGGCGGCGGGCAGCGCATCGTCGGGCAGGCGCGGGCCCCAGTAGCGCCACAGCGGCGCTTCGTCCGCATGCAATTCCAGCACGAGCGAGCTGTGGGTGCCGTGCAGGACGAGGTAATCGGCGGGTAAGTCGGGTGTGTTCGCGTACATGATAGCCCTGTCCGAAAATGGAAATGCCGCCCGAGGTCGGATAACCGACGGCGGGCGGCGGGAAGCAGCGCGTGCGGCGCTTAGAATGCGTAACGTACCGAGACGCTGACCGTGCGGCCCGCTTCCGGACGCGACGACACGACGCCCTGCGCACCGATCGCCGCACCCAGCGTACGGATCTGCGCCAGCGAACCCTGGTCGACGCCGCCCGAGAACGCGACCTTGTCGAACAGGTTGTTCACATTCAGGCTCAGCGTGGTATTCGGTGCCACGTTGTAGTTGGCGAAGGCGTTGACGAGGCTGCGACCTTCCGCCTGCAGCGTGTCCGCGTCATCCGACCACACTTTGGTCTGGCCGACGACCGTGAAGCCGACCTGCGCGACGCCGAAATCGTAGCGCGGCGAGATCGAATACAGCCAGTGCGGCGTGCCGTGCGGCGTGTTGCCGACCGTGCTGTTGCCCGTCGCCTGGCCCACCAGGTCGGAGGTGATCTTGAGGTCCGTGTAGGTCGCGTTGGCGTTCAGCGCGAAGGCGCCGATGCGCAGCACGGATTCCAGTTCGACGCCGTTCGAACGGTAGCCGATCTGGTTCAGCTTCGGACCGATGGTGCGGGTCTGGTCGTAATCGAATTCGCTGACCGTCGTGTGGAACAGCGTCGAGAACAGGCCGAACGAACCCCAGTCGCGGCGGCCGCGGTATTTCAGGCCGACCTCGACCTGCTTGACCTGGGCGACGGCGGCGGCATCCGCGCCTGCGGCCAGCGCACCGGTCGCCGGATCGATGTTGTTCGAGAACAGCAGGCGGTCGGCGATCGCGCGGCCGCCGCGGCTGACGCGGGCGAACGTGCTGACGTCCTTGTCGAACTGGTAGTTGGCACCCAGCGAGTACGAGTTGTAGCCGACCTTGTAGTTGACCGGATGCGGATGCGCGGTGTCGATCACGTAGACGTTGCGTTCGGCACCCGTGATGCTGCCGTCGCCGTTGGCGTCCACGCCGCCCGCCACCTGCATCGGTCCCGCGTAGCTGCCGCTCGACTTGACGCTGTCGTGGCGCACGCTGGCGTCGATGTCGAGCGGGCCGTTCGCGTACGTCAGCCCAAGGTACGGCGCATCCGTCATGTAGTGCGCGTCGTAGTTGCGCGCGCAGCAGCCTCCCCACTGGTCGTTGTAGCCGGTCAGGCCCATCGTGGTCAGCGCGGCGCCGCCGGCATCGCGGATGTCGATCAGCGCGCCGTCGCGGGCGACTTCCATCAGGCGGCCGCTGATCGACCACTGCTCGACGATGTTCTGCTTCGAGTGGTAATAGCCGGCCTTGGCGCCCATGGTGGCACCGCCGACTTTCCAGTTGCGGCCGACGGACAGGTCGTTCGCGTAGTGGCCGATGTCCGGCGTGTGCACGTCGATGGCGGCGCCGTTCGAGATATAGCCCGTGGCGAGGTTCGCCTGCGTCACCGCCTGGCCGGCCTTCGGGCCGTTCGCATAGACGGCCGTGGCGCCCGTGCCGAAGCCGGCCAGGGTGCCGCCCAGCGTGTCGAGGCCCCAGAATTGCGTCTGGAACGCGCCGTTCTGCGACGTGTAGCGGAATTTGTCGTCGACCGTGTAGCCGTCGTCGAACTGGTTGTGGAATTCGAAGCCGATCGCATGCGACTTGACCGAGATGCCCTTCTTCAGGTCGGCCACGCCGGCTGCGGTGCCGGCCGGACCGACGCGGGATGCGCTCGTGTTGAAGATCGAGTTCTGCGAATCGCGCAGCACGTCGAAACCGGGGATGCTGGAAAAGCCCGACAGCGTGTTGCCGCTGATGTCCGCCTTCGCGGGCATGCTCGTGTAGGTGGGCGCGTGGTCGTCCAGCGCCTTGAAGCTGACGCGGAACCAGCCCTTGTCGTTATTGAAGGTCTTGGTGATGTTGCCCTTGATCTGGTAGCCGCGTTCCGTGTTGTACGAACTGGCGCGCGGGCCTTCGCCGGCGCGGTAGAAGCCGCCGATGTGGAAGCGCAGGTCCGGGCTGATATGGCCGCCGTATTCGAGGTCCGTGCGGTTTTCCTTGTAGTTCAGGCCATGCGACAGGGAGACCGCGCCGCCGTCCGTCTCGCCCGTCTTGCTGATGAAGTTGATGATGGCGCCCGGCGCGTGCGACGCGAATGTGGAAGCGGAGCCGCCGCGCACCGTCTCGACGCGCTCGACGTTGGCGTCGTAGCGCAGCCAATAGTCGTTGTTGGCGAAGTTCATGTCGCCGAATTCGACGACCGGCAGGCCGTCTTCCTGAAGCTGCACGTACTTCGAACCGCCCGACGCGATCGGCAGGCCGCGCACCGTGATGTTCGAGTTGCCGCCGGGGCCGGCCGAGCTTTCGGCGCGGATACCGGGGATCAGGTGCAGCACCTCGGCTTCGGAACGCGGCGCGAAATTCGTGATCTGTTCCTGGTCGATGTCGGTCACCGAGATCGAACTGCGCATCTTGCTCTTGCCGCCGGAGACGCCGGTCACCACCACCGTGTTCAGGCCCAGCGTGTCGCCCTGCTTCGCGGCCGGTGCGGTCGCAGCCGGCGCTGCCATTGCCTCGGCTTCCTGTGCCTGTGCCACCGGGGCCGTCAGCGCTGCCACGGCGGACGCGGCGAAGATGGATTGGACGGCGGCGCAGAGCGCACGCTTGTTGTAGTGCTTCATGAAGTCTCCTTCGTTCTCGGTTCTCTTATTCGGGTGTGGACGCCTGCGATGCTTCAGCGCTGAAACCATAGTAATCAAGACCGCAAACGATTGCAATCGATTGTAAGAAAATTTTTCCGTGCTCGGTATCGGTAGGGCGGGCACCCCGTGCCCACGCGTGACGCATGCGGCTTGTTTGCGTTTCGCATGGCACAGTGATGCATGTGGCTTGTCCGCGTTACGCGTGGGCGCAGGGGTGCCCACCCTGCAAGCGCGCGCGAACGCGACAAAATTACAACACTTCCGCCTCCGCCCGTGCTGGCAAAATGCACATACCAGAAACGGTTGCAAACGTTTGCAATCAAGGCTATCCTGATCGGCACAACAGGCGCGACGCGCCAGGGAGACACCCGCATGCACGACACCCCGCCGGCATTCCGCCCCGGCTACCATTTCACGCCCCGCCGCAACTGGATCAACGATCCAAACGGACTACTTTGGTTCGACGGCGAGTACCACCTGTTCTACCAATACAATCCGAACGGCGACACATGGGGCGACATCGGCTGGGGCCATGCCGTCGGCACCGACCTGCAGCATTGGGAAGAGCTCCCCGTCGCATTGCATGCGGACGAGCACACGATGATCTTTTCCGGCAGCGCGGTGGTCGACACGCACAACACGAGCGGCTTCGCCGGCCCCGGCGAGACGGCCCTCGTGGCGATCTACACGGCCGCCCGGCGCAATCCCGGCCTGCAGAACCAGCACATCGCGTACAGCACGGACCGCGGCCGCACGTGGACGAAGTACGCGGGTAATCCCGTCCTCGACCTGGGCATGGCCGAATTCCGCGACCCGAAGGTCCAGTGGTATGCCCCAGGCGGCTTCTGGCTGATGGCCGTGGTGCTGCCGGAACTGCACCGCGTCCAGTTCTACGCTTCGCACGACCTGAAGTCCTGGCGCCACCTGAGCGACTTCGGCCCGGCCGGCGCCACCCGCGGCATCTGGGAATGCCCCGACCTGTTCCCGCTGGCCTGGGCAGGCGGCACGGCCTGGGTGCTGAAAGTCGACGTGTTCGACGGCCACGTGAACGGCAGCATGGGCGGCCAGTACTTCGTCGGCGACTTCGACGGCGTGCGCTTCACGCCCTACCCCGGCCAGGCCGCGCGCTGGAGCGACCATGGCGCCGATTTCTACGCGGCCCTGTCGTGGAACGGCCTGCCCGAAGGCAGCGCCGGCCCCGTCTGGATCGGCTGGATGAACAATCACCGCTACGCGAAAGACACGCCCACGCTGCCATGGCGCGGCGCGATGTCGCAGCCGCGCCGGCTGTCGCTGCGCGCGGATGCGGATGGACTGCAACTCGTGCAGGAACCGCTGGCGCAGCTGGCCGCGCGCCGCACGAACCTCCGGCAGGTGGCCGGCATGCGGCTGGACAGCGGCGAGCCGGCATGGCCGCTCCCCGGCATGCAATGCGACATCGACGTCCGCTTCGCCCTGCGCGACGCCCGCGAATTCGGCCTGCGCCTGGGCGCCGCCGATGGCGAGCACACGCTGATCGGGTATGATGCCGGGACAGCGACCGTGTTCGTCGACCGCTCCCGCTCCGGCCTCATGGCGGACCACCCGGATTTTGCGGGCCGCCGCGCAGCGAAGGTCGAACCGTCGACCGGACTGCACCTGCGCATCCTCGTCGACACCTGCTCGGTGGAGGTGTTCGTGAACGACGGCGCGGCCGTGCTCACGGAACTCGTCTTCCCGACAGCCCCCGCCACCACCCTGGCGCTCTACACCGTCGACGGCGGCGTCGATCTCCTGTCCCTCGATCTCTGGCAGCTCGCATGAATAACGTCACCACCAAACCGCGCCTCGGCCTGCGCCAGATCCTCGAGATGAACCTGGGCTTCTTCGGCCTGCAATTCAGTTTCGGCCTCCAGCAAAGCAATGTCAGCGCCATCTACAGCTACCTCGGCGCCGACGAAGC
This sequence comes from Massilia sp. P2_C2, assembly GCF_056404615.1. Lineage (NCBI taxonomy): Bacteria > Pseudomonadati > Pseudomonadota > Betaproteobacteria > Burkholderiales > Oxalobacteraceae > Massilia > Massilia sp. P2_C2. The sequence continues at coordinate 33,577 of NZ_JBFUDR010000001.1, forward strand.
CAGCATGCCGCTGCTGTGGCTCGCGGGCCCGATCACGGGCCTGCTCGTGCAGCCGCTGATCGGCGCCATGAGCGACCGCACCCATTCCCGGCTGGGCCGGCGCACGCCCTATTTCCTCATCGGCGCAATCATCTGCAGCCTGGGCCTGCTGGCGATGCCGTACAGCCCCACGCTGTGGGCCGCGGCCGCGCTGCTGTGGATGCTCGACGCCGGCAACAACATCACGATGGAGCCGTACCGCGCCTACGTCAGCGACCGCCTCGACAGCCGCCAGCACTCGCTCGGCTTCCTCACGCAGAGCGCATTCACGGGCCTGGCGCAGATGCTGTCCTACCTGACGCCGTCGATCATGGTCTACTTCGGCATGAGCCAGTACGCGGTCGACGGCAACCACATTCCCGTGATCACGCGCATCACGTTCCTGATCGGCGCCGTGCTGTCGCTGACGACCATCGTGTGGTCGATCGTGCGCGTGCCCGAGCTGCCGCTGCCGCCGGAAGAACGCGCGGCGCTGGCGGCCAGGCCGATGTCGTTCGGCGCCAGCGTGCGCGAGGTATGGGACGCCATCGTCGAGATGCCGCGCGCGATGCGCCAGCTCGCGCTGATGAAACTCCTGCAGTGGTACGGCATGGCCTGCTACTGGCAGTTCCTCACGCTGATGATCGGCCGCACGCTGTTCCATACGACGAACCCGAATTCGGACGGCTTCCGCGACGCCGTCCTCGTAAACGGCCAGATCGGCGGCTTTTCGAACACGATCGCCTTCCTCGGCGCATTCGCCATGATCCCGTTGACCCGGCGCTTCGGCCCCAAGATCATGCACTGCATCTGCCTGTGCGCGGCCGGCGTCGCGATGCTGGCGCTGCCCGCCATCACGACGAAGTCCATGCTGTTCCTGCCGATGATCGGCGTCGGCCTGGGCTGGGCCAGCATCATGGGCAACCCGTACGTGATGCTGGCCGGCTCGATTCCGCCCGAGCGCACGGGGGTCTACATGGGGATCTTCAACATGTTCATCGTGATCCCGATGCTGATCCAGGGCGTGACTCTGCCCTTCATCTACCACCGCTGGCTGAACGGCGATCCGGGCCACGTGGTGGCACTGGCCGGCGTGCTGCTGCTCGGCGCGGCCGTGGCGACGCTGTTCGTAGGGTTGCCGGCGAAGGCGTCGGTTTCAATCAATGCGCGTGCTGCCGCTCCAAAAGCTTCTCGAAGATCTCGCGGCTGACTGCCTGCGAATAGTAATAGCCCTGGATGTAGTCGCAGCCGATGGCCGCCAGGGCGTCACGCTGGGCGATGCTCTCGACGCCTTCGGCGATGGCCTCGATCCCGAGGCGATGGGCGAGGTCGACGATCGCCGCCGTCAGCGCCTTGTCGCTGCCGTCGCTGATCAGGTTGTTGATTAAGGCCGTGTCGCGAGGAATACGGCCCACCATTGCCCGTTCTGCGTCTGGACGAAATCGGCGTGGCCGGCCGTGGTGACGGGATGGGGGCGCTTCGGGTCCAGGTCGCGCTGCGTCAGGATCGGATTGACGGGTCCCGGCACATAGGGTCCCGTGATGGCGTTGGCGCGGAACACGACTTCGGAGTGGTTGTCGGCAGTGCCGCCCTCGGCGCAGGTGAGGTAGTAGTAGCCGTCCTTCTTGAAGATATGCGGTCCCTCGATCCAGATCGGCCGGTTCGCGGGGACCACGCCGCCATCGACGAGCACCCTGGGTGTGTCGGCGAACTGCAGCGTGCGCGGTTCCAGCTCCGCGATCCAGATCGCGCGATGCCCGTCGTAGCGCGGCTGACCTTCCGGGGCATTGTTGTACACGACCTAAACCTTGTCGCCATCCCAGACGAGGAAATGGCTACGCGCATTGGTGATTTTGAAAATTGCGGTGTACACGAGGAGCGCGCAGAATGTAGCTCATCCCCTGGAGACCATTCGTGCGACATCACGCCATCCCAGGCGCACTCTTGCTGGCACTGGCCCTTGGCCACTGGCGGAGGAGGAGGCTCGTCCACCAGAGCCCCGCCCCCCCAAGCCGACGCCGCCACTCGTCATCCCGGATCCCGTCGTTCCGCCGGCCCCGACACAGGCATCCGGCCGCTACAAGCACCGCCAGGACTTTGCCGCCGACATACGCCCGACTCCCGTTCGACAGCACACAACTATCTCTGTGCATATTTATTGTTGCAAATCTCCAAATCCGCAGCCAAACGAAACAATTTGTGAGTATTTGGAAACTTTCTGTCTGTAAAATGCAAAAAAATGTCTTGTTTTGTATCAAACAATCTTAGTTTTAAGACATTTTTTAGGAGCCAGCCGGTGCGAATCCGAGCGGGGTCCTGCGGTACATATGTTGCACCAATAACTAGACGAACCCCGGGCACGACCCGAGGGACCTGAAAGAACACGCTGCCCACCACGGCGGTCTGGAGAGAAACATGAGTTCGGATGTCGCGCTGCATTTGCTGGCGCAATTGCTGTGGGGCGCAGTCGCCATCTGTGCCCCGGTGCTCGCCAGCACCCTGATCGTCGGCCTCGCGGTGAGCGTGCTGCAAGTCGTCACGCAAGTCCAGGACATGTCGCTGACCTTCATTCCGAAAATGATCGCCACTGTCCTCGCGCTGACCTTGTTCGGCTCCTGGATGCTGCGCCGGCTGCTGCTGCTCGCCACCGACCTGATCGCGGGCATTCCAGGTTACTTCTGAGCTCATGCGCGCCGATTTTTCCACGGTCTGGGTGACTGGGGTGTTGCTGTGCGCACTGCGCCTCGCGACGGTCCTCATGCTGGCCCCATTCTGGCAGCCGCTCGGCCTGCCCGTACGCGTACGCGTGCTGATCATCCTTGCCCTGTCGGCGACGCTGGTGTCCGCGACGCATGCCGCCCCGCTCGCCGCACCCGCCAGCGTGCCTGCCCTGCTCGGCGCCGCCGTCAATGAACTCATGGTCGGCGCGCTGATGGCATTCGGCGTCTTCACGGCCTTCGCCGCCTTCGCCTTCGCCGGCAACGCGCTGGATTTGCAGATCGGCTTCAACATCGCGAACGTGTTCGATCCGGTCTCGCGCACCCAGTCGCCGCTGCTCGCGTCCTTGTTCGCCATGACGGCCGTCGTCCTGTTCTTCACCGCCGACGCGCATCACGCGGTCCTGCGCGGCATCGCCTATTCGCTGGAGCGCATCCCGCTGGGCGGTCCGGCACCGCGGCCGGACGTGAGGGCACTCGGCCGCCAGTTCGGCGTCGTGTTCACGCTGGGACTGGCGCTCGCGGCGCCCGTGCTGTTCTGCCTGTTCTTCGTCGAACTGGCGATGGCGGTCCTCTCGCGCAACCTCCAGCAGTTGAACGTGTTCGTGCTCGGCACGCCCATCAAGGTCGTCCTCGGCCTGACCTTGCTCGCCACGCTGGCGCCGCAGTTCGGCCAGGCGGCGCGGCGCATCTTCGACGCGATCTTCAGTTTCTGGGAAGCGGTGCTCTGATGTCAGAAGAAAGCGACGACAAAAGCCAGGCGGCGACACCGCACAAGCTGCGCGAGGCGCGCAGGCGGGGCCAGGTCGCCAAGAGCGTCGAGGCCAATTACGCCGCGATCCTGGCGACGCTGGCCGGCATCTGCTTCGCGGCGGGGCCCAGCATCGCGCTGCGCGTGGTCGCCGTCGCGCGGCGCGCGCTCGAACAAGGAGCCCGCATCGACTGGAACCACGACGACGTGGCCGCATGGCTGGTCGGCGTGCTGGCCGAGGGCCTGGGCACGCTGGCCCCGTTGCTGCTGGCGCTCGTGTGCGCGGCCGTCGCCGCCAACGTGGCGCAGGTCGGCGGCGTGTTCAGCTTCGATCCGCTGACGCCGGACTTCAACCGCCTGAACCCGGCCGCGGGCGCGGCGCGCCTGTTCACCCTGCGGCCGCTGTACGACGGCGTGCGCAGCATGTTGAAACTCGCGCTGCTGTCCGCCGTCGCGTGGCTCGCGCTGCGCCACACGATGCCGGAGCTGTTCCGGCTGTCGTTCGTCGACGCGCACGGCCACGCCGCCATCGCCCTCGCCGCTGTCGGCCCGCTGCTGTTCCGACTGTTCCTGGCCGTGCTCCTCATCGCGCTCGTCGACGTCGCCTACACGCGCTGGGACTACGCGCGCAGGATGCGCATGAGCCACCGCGACATTACGGACGAACACAAGCAGCGCGAAGGCGACCCGCGCATCCGCAGCCGCCTGCGCCAGCTTCGGGCCGAGATGCTCAAGCAGGCGCGCGCCGCGCGCAAGCTGCCGGAAGCCGACGTCCTGATCACGAATCCCACGCACATCGCGATCGCGCTGTCGTACCGGCACGGCGAGATGCCCGCGCCCAAGCTGCTGGCCAAGGCCAGCGGCAAGCTCGCGCTCAAGATGCGCGAGGCCGCGCGCGCCCATGCGATTCCCATCGTGGAAAACCGGCCGCTCGCGCGCGAACTGTTCAAGCGCGGCGAGACCGACCAGTACGTGCCGGAAGACCTGTACYCGCGCATCGCCCGCATCCTGTTGTGGGTCTACGCCATGCGCCGCGAGAACCAGCGGAGGGCCGCATGAACGCGCTGCGCCGCGCCCTCCACGGGCACAGCGACATCGCCATGGTGCTGCTGGTGCTGGGCATCCTGTTCATGCTGTTCGCGCCGATCCCGTCCGGGATGCTGGATTTCCTGATCCTCGCGAACTTCAGCTTCGCCCTCCTGATCCTGCTGCTCACGTTCTACATGGAGAAGCCGGTCGAGTTCTCGACTTTCCCGTCGATGCTGCTCGTGGCCACGCTGTTCCGCCTGGGTCTCAACGTGTCGGCCACGCGGCTGATCCTGCGCGACGGCGACGCCGGCCACGTGATCGGCGCGATCGGCTCGTACGTCGTCGGCGGCAATTTCGTCATCGGGCTGATCGTCTTCCTGATTCTCGTCGTCGTGCAGTACGTCGTCGTCACCAACGGCGCGCAACGCGTGTCGGAAGTGGCCGCGCGCTTCACGCTGGACAGCATGCCGGGCCAGCAGATGAGCATCGACGCCGACCTGAACATGGGATTCATCGACCAGGAAGAAGCGCAGCGCCGGCGCCGCAACATCAGCAAAGAAGCCGCGTTCTACGGCGCGATGGACGGCGCCAGCAAATTCGTCAAGGGCGATGCGATCGCCGGCATCATCATCATGCTAATCAACAGCGTCGGTGGCCTCATCATCGGCGTGATGCAGCAGGGCCTCCCCTGGGACCAGGCGCTGCAGACCTACACGCTGCTCACCATCGGCGACGGTATCGTGACCCAGGTGCCGGCCCTCGTGATCTCGGTGGGCACGGGCCTCATCGTCACGCGCTCGTCGGCCGACGCGAACCTCGGCACGGAAGCCTTCCGCCAGATCACCGGCTTTGCCAAGCCGCTCGGCCTCGTCGCGGCGGCGTTGTGCGGCCTGATGTTCCTGCCGGGGATCCCGGTACTGCCTGCGCTGCTGCTGGCCGCCTTGTACGTGACGGTGATGCTGCTGCGCCGCCGCGGCGCGGCCGCCGCCGACGCACCCGGCGCGGACGACGCGCAGGCGCCCGCCGGCCAACGCGAGGAAGATGCGTGGGCCGCGCCGCCGGTCGAGCCGATCGAGGTCCAGCTCGGGACGGCGCTACTGCCCATGGTCGAATCGGACCAGCCCATGCTGATGGAACGCATCGCCGCATTCCGCAAGCAGTTCGCGCTCGAATCGGGCCTCGTGATCCCGAGCGTGCGCTTCCGCCCCGGCGCCCGCCTCGGCGCGAACGCGTACGAGATCCAGATCTTCGGCGCCGCCGTCGGCCGCGGCGAGTTGCAGCGCGACCTCCTGCTCGCCATCCAGCCGGGTCCCGACGCGCCCAAGCTGCCCGGCATCGAAACGCGCGAACCGACGTTCAACCTGCCCGCCGTGTGGATCGAGCCGTCGCAGCGCGAGACGGCGCAGGCCCGCAAGTACACGCTGGTGGAACCGCAGACCGCGTTGATGACGCATTTGTGCGAAGTGCTGCGCCAGCAGGGCGCGAGCCTCCTGTCCCGCCCCGAGACCGAGCGCCTGCTGCGCCGCGTGCGCGAAACGCAACCGGGCCTGGTGGAAGAGATCGTGCCGACCGTCCTCGGCGTCGGCGACGTGCAGCGCGTGCTGCAAGGCCTGCTCAAGGAAAAGGTCTCGATCCGCCACCTCGATGCCATCGTCGAAAGCCTCGTCGACAACGCGAAGCACAGCAAGGACCCGGTCTGGCTGACGGAGGTCGTGCGCCAGCGCCTCGGTCCCCTGATCTGCCAGGCGATCACCGGCGGCGCCCCGGCGCTGCAGGTCGTAACCCTCGATCCCACCATCGAACATACGCTGCTGCAAAGCGTCAGCGCCGCGGAAGCGAACGGCATGATGGCCGTCGAGCCGAAATTCGCCGAGCAGGTCGTCAGCGGCCTCGCCAAGCAGGCGGACAAGATGAGCAAGGCCGGCGTCGTGCCTGTGCTGCTGTGCGCGCCGGAGCTGCGCCGCCATCTGCGCTCGCTGTCCGAGCGCATGGTCCCGCACCTGCGCGTGCTGTCGCTCGCGGAAGTGCCGGGCACGGTCGAACTGCGCGCCTTCGCCACGCTGACACTATAAGCCGAACCACCAGGAGAACCGGACATGAGCAACGCCCTCGTCACCGCCATCGACAGCATGCAGAACGACCTGCGCCGCATGGACACGCTGAGCCAGAACATGGTCAACGTGTCCACGCCGGGCTACCGCCGCACGATGCCGGCCGCCCCCGCGTTCGCGCACGCGCTCGCCGCCGCGCAGCCGGGCCGAGACGCCGCCGCGCCGTCCGGCGCCGCGCAACCGGCCGCCATCGCGGTCGACCTCACGCACGGCGCGATCAAGCCGACGGGCCGCGACTGGGACCTGGCCATCGACGGTGACGGATACTTCGAGCTCGCGACGCCCGCCGGCCTGGCATACACGCGTGCCGGCGACTTCGCGCTGGATGCGCGCGGGCGGCTCGTGTCGGCGACCGGCTACCCGGTCCAGGGCCTGCAGGGCGACATCATCCTCGACGGCCCGGCCGCGACCATTTCCCGCGACGGCCGCATCACGCAGGACGGGCGCGAGGTCGCGCAGCTGCGCATCGTGCGCTTCACCGACCCGAAGTCGCTGCAGCTGACCGCGACGGGCGCGCTGCAACCGGCGCCAGGCGCCGCGCTCGAGGCGGACACCCGCGCGCAGCTGCTGTCCGGCCACCTGGAAAGCTCGAACGTCGCGCCGATGCGCGAGATGGTGGCCATGCTGCAGACGACCCGCCACTTCGAATCGGCGCAAAAGCTGTACCAGGGCTATGACGAGATGCTCGGCAACGCCATCCAGAAACTCGGTCAATTCTGATCTTTACGGAACTCGCATGAACGACTCCCTCTACATCGCCGCCACCGGCATGCAAGCGCAGCAGACGACGATCGATTCGATCGCGAACAACCTCGCCAACGTCGGCACCACCGGCTTCAAAAAAGGACGCGTCGCGTTCCAGCAGATGATGCAGGCCGATCCCGCCACGGCGGCGCAGCCGCCGTCTGCGGGCCTCGGCATCGCCGTCGCCAGCATCACCCGCGACTTCACACCGGGCACGCTGGCACAGACGGGGGCGCAGATGGACGTCGCCATCGACGGCGCCGGCTTCATCGAAGTGGCGCTGGCCGACGGCAGCCTCGCCTACACGCGCGGCGGCACGCTGTCCGTCACGCCCGACGCCTATCTCGCGACCGCCGACGGCCACGTCCTCAAGCCCGCCATCCACATCCCGGCGAACGTGAGCGCGATCCACATCGCGGCCGACGGCAAGGTCAGCATCCAGACGGCGGCCGGCGGCGCGTCGTCGGAGGTAGGACAGATCGAACTGGCGACGTTCGCCAACCCGGCCGCGCTGACCGCGCTGGCCGGCGGCCTGTACACGCCGACGGAAGGCTCGGGCGAGGCGATGGTCGCCAAGGCGGGCAGCGCGGGCCTCGGCCGGGTGGCCCAGGGTTCCCTGGAAAACTCCAACGTCAACCTGACCGACGAAATGGTCACGCTGATCGTCGCGCAGCGCGCCTACGAGATGAGCTCGAAGGTGATCCAGGCATCCGACGAAATGATGTCGTTGACGAACAACCTGCGCCGCTGATCAAGCCATGCGCTCCCTGCTCGCCGCACTCATGCTGCTGCCGCTGCCCGTCCTGGGCGCGCAAGTCCTGACGCTCGCGCCCACCGCGCTGGCGGCCGGCGCGCGCGTGACGCTGGCGGACGTGGCGAGCGCGCCCGCGGGCGCCGCACCCGCCCTTGGCACGGTCGACCTGGCCCCGGCCCCGCTGCCCGGCTACACGCTACGCCTTACGCGCGCCGAGATCGCGCGCATCCTGCGTGCGCGGGCGCTGCCTTTCACGCTCGCGGACGACGGCCCGGCCGTCGTGCAGGTCGAGCGCCGCAGTCAGGCATACGACAACGCGCAGGTCACGCAGGCCGCCGGGCAGGCATTGCACGCATTGGCGGCGGCCGACGACATCCGCCTCGAATTGGCGCCCGGCGCGCCGCTGCCCGACCTGCCCCTGCCCACGGGCGTCGTCGACCTGCGCGTGCGCCCGCCCGCCCCGCATGTACTGCGCCAGCGCCATCCGACCGTGTGGGTCGACGTCGTCGTGGCAGGCGCGTTCTACCGCACGGTGCCGGTCGGGTTCGAACTGCACGCGTGGCGCCCGGCGCTCGTCGCCGCGCACGCGCTGGATGCGGGCAGCGAGCCTCGTTGCGGCGACTTCGCCGCGCGCGACGTCGACCTGACCGCGCTCCCCGGACCCGCCATCGACGACTGCCGCGCGCTGCGCGGACGTCTCGTGCGCGCGCTCGGGCGCGACGAGCCGCTGTTGCAGGCACAACTCAGGCAACCGGCCGCCGTCGCCCAGGGCGACACGGTCACGCTGCAATTCATCGAAGGCGCGATCGTGCTCGAATCGCGCGCCACCGCGCTGGCCGACGGCGCCGTCGGCGACCAWATCGACGTACGCCCGTCCGGCGCGCGCCAGGCCGTGCGCGCGGACGTGGCGGGCGCCGGCATCGTCAGGATCAACGGAAAGTGAACATGAAACCCTTTGCCCCCACCTGCATCGCGCTGGTCCTCGCGGCCGCGGCCACCCTGCCCGTCCACGCGGACGATCTGTACAGCGAAAAGACCTTCCGCCCGCTCGCGTCCGACAAACGCGCGCACCTGCCCGGCGACGTACTGACGGTCCTGATCTACGAAAACTCGAGCGCCGTCACGAGTGCCGACACGACGCTGCAGCGCTCCAACGACGTTGCCGTGCGGGCGAGCGCCGACCAGCACGCGCATGCGGCCGCGATCGGTGCCAGCAACGATTTCAACGGCGGCGGCACCGTCCAGCGCCAGGGCAAGCTGCTCGCGCAGATGAGCGTGAGCGTCAGCGGCGTGGCGCCGAACGGCGACCTGCTGGTGGCGGGCGAGCAGCGCCTGGAAATCAATTCGGACCGCCAGATGATCCGCGTGGAAGGCCGCGTGCGTCCGCTCGACATCTCGGAAACGAACACGGTGCTGTCCTCGCGCCTGGCGGACGCGAAGATCAGCTACCTGGGCGACGGCGATCTGTCCAGCCGTCAGCGTCCGGGCTTCTGGTCGCGCCTGTTCAACTGGGTGGGCCTGTGATGCGCCGCCTGTTTGCCGCTCTGCTGTGCGCCGTGGCGCTGGCCGCGCCCGCCCATGCGGACACCGCGCGCCTCAAGGACCTCGGCAAGTTCGCCGGCTGGCGCGACAACGCCCTCGTCGGCTACGGCATCGTCACGGGCCTGGCCGGCAGCGGCGATTCGCCCGGCAACAAGGCGACGCGCCAGTCGATCGCCAACCTGCTGGCCCAGTTCGACGTGGCCGTGCCGCCCGACGACATCCTGAGCCGCAACGCCGCCGCCGTCATGGTCACCGCGCGCCTGCCCCCGGTTGCCCGCACCGGCGACACGCTCGACGTCACCGTGACGTCGCTGGCAGACGCGCGCAGCCTGGCCGGCGGCAACCTGCTGCTCGCGCCGCTCAAGGGCCCGGACGGCAAGGTCTACGCGCTGGCCCAGGGCGCGCTGTTCGTCGGCGGCTACAAGTACGACATGAACGGCAACGTGGCACAGAAAAACCATCCAACCGTCGGCTCCATCCCGGCCGGCGCGACCGTCGAATCCCCGGTCCGCGCGAACGTCCTGCGGCCCGACGGCACGATGGTGTTCACGCTGGCCGAAGCCGACTTCACGACGGCGTCGCGCATCGCCGACGCGATCAATGGCGCGTTCGGCCAGCCGCTGGCGCATGCGGCGGATGCCGAGGGTGTCGAGATCGCCGTGCCGGAAGCGTCGCGCGTACGCCTGGTGGACTTCGTCACGCGCATCGAGCGCTTGTCGGTGGAACCGGACAGCCGCGCGCGCGTCGTCGTCGACGAGCGCACCGGCACGGTCGTCTCGGGCGGCGACGTGCGCATCGCCCGCGTCGTCATCTCGCACGGCGACCTGAAGCTGTCGATCGTCACCGACAACCTCGTCTCGCAGCCGCTCGTGATCGGGCGCGCGGGCGACGGGATCCGTACCGAAGTCGTCTCGAACTCGCGCATCCACGTGGGCGAGCGCGACGAAACCGGCTACGTGAGCGCCTCGAACAACACGGTGGCGGACCTGATCCAGGCGCTCACCCGCATCAAGACCAGCACGCGCGACATCATCTCGATCCTGCGTGCCGTGAAGGCCGCGGGCGCGCTGCACGCCGACCTGGTCATCCAGTAATTCTCACGTATCCACAGGAGCACTCATGTTCGGAAACACGGAAGCCATCACCGTCGAGATGGCGAAACTGGCCCTCGATGCGGCGAGCCTGCGGCACCAGGCGATCGCCCACAACATCGCGAACGCCAACAGTCCCGGCTTCACCCCCGTGCGCGTCAGCTTCGAAGACCAGCTGGGCACCGTGCGCGCGGCCCTGCGCGACGGCGCGCCCGTGCAGCACGCGATGCTGGCGCAGGTGCGCCCCGTGATGACGCGCGACGCGGTCGTCACCGACACCGACCGCACCGCCCTGCTCGACATGGAAGTGGCCGACATGGCCCAGAACACGGTGCAGTACGAAGCCCTGTTGAAAGCACTCGGCAAGCACCTGGCGATCCTGGGCAGCGCCATCAATGAAGGGAAACGCTGATGGATTACCGTAACGCCTTCGCCATCAGCGCCAGCGGCATGACGGTCGAGAAGATCCGGCTCGACACCACCGCGGCCAACCTGGCCAACATCCACAGCACGCGCGGCGCGGACGGCAAGCCGTTCCAGCCGCTGTCCGTCAAGGTCACGGAATCGCCCGCCGGCTTCGCCGCCGGCTTCGAGCGCCAGGCGGGCGCCGCCGGCCTGCGCGGCGCCCACGTCGTGCGGATCGAGCCGGCCAACGTCGCGCCGAGGCGCCTGTACGAACCGGGCAATCCGGACGCGGACGACAAGGGCTTCGTGTCGCTGCCGGGCGTGAACCAGGTCACGGAGATGGTCAACATGGCGGGCGCGCTGCGCGCCTACGAAGCCAACGTCGTGGCCATGAACGCGGCCAAGACCATGGCCCTCAAGGCGCTCGAACTGGGAGGCGGCCAATGAGCGTCGACGCCATCGGTTTCCTGCCGCCGCTCGGCGGTGCACTGCCCGTCGTGCCGGGCGAAGCGGCGACGCCGGCGCCGACGTCCGCGTTCGGCACCTGGTTCACCGAACAGCTGGCCGGCGTGAACAATCAGCTCGCGGTGGCCGACCACGGCGTGCAACGGCTCGCGGCCGGCGACGCGTCCAACCTGCACCAGGTCATGATCGACCTCGAACAAGCAAAGGTGTCCCTGCAGCTCGTGATGCAGGTCCGTAACCACCTGCTCGATGCGTACCACGAGCTGATGCAGATGCAAATGTAAGGGTTTTACCGTGACCGTCATCCAAGAATTCTGGGGCCGCTTCGACCGCAGTGCGCGCGCCGGCCTGCTGTTGGGCTTCGTCGTCATCGTCGGCGTCGCCGTCGCCCTCGGCGTCGTCCTGCTGCGCACCGATTACCAGGTCCTGTTCGCCGACCTGGCACAGCAGGATGCCGCCACCATCACGTCCGAACTGGACAAGATGAAGATGCCTTACCGGCTCGGCAACGACGGCAACACGATCCTCGTGCCCGCCGACCAGGTTCACAAGACCCGCCTGAAGCTGGTCGGCAAGGAGCTGCCGCTGCGCGGTGCCGTCGGCTTCGAGCTGTTCAACACGAGCGAAGTCGGCATGACCGAGTTCGCGCAAAAGGTCAATTACCAGCGCGCGCTGCAGGGCGAGCTGACGCGGACGATCCTCGCGCTCGACGAGGTGCAGTCCGTGCGCGTGCACCTCGTGCTCGCGGAACAGGGGCTGTTCAAGAAAACCGCGCACCAGGCCAAGGCATCGATCTCGATCGCGCTCAAGCCGGGCTTCACGCAGGATGTGGCGCAGATCCAGGGCATCCAGCGCCTCGTGAGCGCGGCCGTTCCCGACATCCGTCCGGACGACGTCACCGTCGTCGACCAGCGCGGCGTCGCCCTGACCCGCCGCGCCCCCGAGGGAGAAGATGCCGCCGGTACGGACAACCTGGACGACAAGCGTGCCCTCGAGACCTACCTGCAGAAGAAGGTGACCCAGGTGCTGGACCGCACCTACGGCGCCGGCCAGGCGATCGCCAGCGTCGACGTCACGCTGGGCCATGCGCACAGCAGGGTCACGACCGAGAGCGTGCTGGGTAACCGTGCGGACGGCGACGGCGTCGCCGGCGTGAAGGTGCGCGAACGCGTCACCACGCGCGACGCGACCGCCGAGGGGGATGCCGAGCATCCGGCGCCGACGAGCCGCGAAGCGGATTACCAGGTCGGCCGCCGCGTCGAGCAGGTGGTGTCCGGCGCCGGCGGCGTGGCCCGCGTGAACGTGGCCGTGGTCGTACGAGGCAACCAGGACCAGGCGCAGCTCGACCGCCTGCGCGACGTGGTGGCACTGGCCGCCGGTATCGACCGCCAGCGCGGCGACGGCGTGTCCGTGTATGCGATGGACCAGCTGGCCAATCCGACGCCCGTCGCGCCGGTCACGTCCGCCGCGCCCGCCGCTGCCGCCCCGGTCGCGGACGACGTACCTCCACCCGTGCCCATACCGGCAGCCGGCACGCGCCTCGTCGCGCCGTTGCTGTTGCTCGCCGCGCTCGCCGTGGCGCTGGTCGCGGCTGCCGTTGTGCTGACGCGGCGCGGCCGCGATCGCGCGCAGCTGCGCCAGCTCAGCGTCGACGAGCGCCGCGCCGTGCTGGCCCAGGTGAACGCCTGGCTGGAAGCGCCGCGCCAGGCCGTGCGGGAGGACGCCTGATGCCGGCCCACCGCCAGTCGGCGCTGCTGCTGCACGGCCTCTCCGCGGCCGACCAGCGCTGGGTCCTTGCGCGCGTGGACCCGGCCGACGCGGTCGTGCTGCGCGCCCACCTGCGCGAGTTGCGCGAACTGGGGATCCCGGCCGATCGGACGCTGGCGCCTTCGGCCGCGCCTGCCGCGCCGGGCGCCGATCCGCATGCGGCCATCGTCGCGCGGGCATCCGCGGCCGGCCTGCAGCTCGCCCTCGGCGACGAACCGGCCTGGTTTGTGGCGCAAGTGCTGGCCCTGCGTGACTGGCCGTGGCACGTGGCCTTCCTCGACGGCTTGCCGGACGAACGCCGCGCGGCCGTCGCTAACGCCGAGCCGGCCGCGCTGGCAACCCATGCCGAAGCGGCGCTGCTGGCGGCGCTCGCCGTACGGCTGGCCGGCGACGGGCCGGCGGCCGCGTCGTCGGTCTGGAACAAGCTGCGGAGGCGCGCCTGATGCAGCGCTACGTCGACGCCGTCCGCACCGCGCAATTCGTGCGTAAACTGGGGCACGTGCGCCAGCTGGGCGGATTGGGCATCGAATCGACTGGGCCCGATACCGTGATCGGCGAGATCTGCGAGGTGCGTCCGCGCGACGGCGCCCCCGTCCTGGCCGAGGTCGTGGGCCTGCGCGAAGGCCGCGCGATCCTGATGCCCTACGGCGACATCCAGGGCCTCGGCGTCGGCTGCGAAGTGCTGGCCACGGGGCGTATGCCGCGCGTGCCCGTGGGCCCTGGCCTGCTGGGCCGCGTGATCGACGCGTTCGGCGCGCCGCTCGACGGCAAGCCGGCGCCCGCGGCCGAACAACAGCGGCCGCTCAAGGCGGCGCCGCTGAATCCCCTGTCGCGCCCTCCCGTCGACGAAGTGCTGGAGACGGGCGTGCGCTGCATCGACGCCCTGCTCACCATCGGCCGCGGCCAGCGCATCGGCATTTTCGCCGGCAGCGGCGTCGGCAAGAGCACCCTGCTCGGCATGATCGCGCGGAACACGCTGGCGGAAGTGAACGTGATCGCGCTGATCGGCGAGCGCGGACGGGAAGTGCGCGAATTCATCGACAAGCAGCTCGGCCCCGAAGGCCTGGCGCGCTCGGTGGTCGTCGTGGCGACTTCCGACCAGCCGGCGCTGGCCCGCGCCCGTGCCGCATATGCCGCCACGGCGATCGCCGAATATTTCCGTGACGCGGGACGCCAGGTTTTGCTGACGATGGATTCCGTCACCCGCTTCGCCATGGCGCGGCGCGAGATCGGACTCGCGGTCGGCGAACCGCCCACCGCGCGCGGCTACACGCCGTCCGTGTTCGCCGAACTGCCGGAACTGTGCGAGCGCTGCGGCACGGCGGCGGGCGGCGGCGCCATCACCGCGCTCTACACCGTGCTGGTCGAGGGCGACGACTTCAACGAACCGGTGTCGGACATGCTGCGCGCCACGCTGGATGGCCATGTCGTGCTGGCACGGCGCCTGGCGCAGCAGGGCCACTATCCCGCCATCGACGTGCTGCACAGCGCCAGCCGCCTGCTGGGCGACCTGGCCGGCCCCGACGAGCTGACGCTGGTGCACGACACGCTCGAACTGCTGTCGACGTACGAACGCAACCGCCAGCTGATCGAGATGGGCGCATACAAGGCCGGCAGCAGCGCCGCCATCGACGCCGCGATCTCGTTATGGCCCGCGCTCACGCGCTTCCTGCGCCAGCGCGGCGCGCGCGGCAACAGCCGCGCCGAGGCGTTGGCCGACCTGCGCACGGCGCTGCGCTCGCCCGCCGCGCAAGGAGCGGCGGCATGACGCGCGACCGCCGCGGCTTCCGCTACGCGCTCGATGGGGTGCGCAGCGTGACGGGCTGGAAGATCGACGAGCTGACCCTGGAACTGGCGCGGCGCCAGGGCGAGGCCGACGACCAGCAAGACCGCGTGGACGCGCTCACCGGCGAATTCCGGACCGCGCGCACGCAGCTGCTGGCCCGGCGCGAATCGCAGGCCCTGCTCGACATCGGCACCGAGCGCGGTACCCATGCCTACCTGATCCGCCTGCAGCAGACCCTCGCCGCCGCGTCCGCCGAGCTGCGCACGCTGCGGGAACGATGCGACGAGACCCGCGCCGCGCTGCTGGAGGCCCGCCGTTTCGCCGACAGCCTGGAACGCGACCGCGAAGCGGCACTGGCCGAACACGACCTCGTAATCGCGCGACGCCTGTTCGCCGACGCCGACGACAACTGGATGCAACGCCACCCCCGGAGGAACCCATGACAACGATCGCCGCTAGTGCGGCCGGCCCGGACGACTTGTCGGCCGGCACGCGCCGCGTGGACGCCGCCAACCAGCGCGAGGCCTGGCTGCGCCAGATGGAACTCGCGCAGCTGGCCGGCATGGGCGGCACGCCCGCGCATGCCGCACCGGCCGCGCCGCAACCCGCACGCGCCGCCGGTACGCTCGCGCCATCCGCCGCGCAGGTCGTGACCCGGCCGGCCACGCCGGATGCCGCCGCAGACACGGACGCCGTGCGGGACGGTACGCCGGCTGCCGGCATGCGCCGCGCGGACGCTGCCGGCACCGACACGGACACGGAAGCCGACATCGCGGCGCAACGGCCGGACAACGACACCGCCGCCACCGGCGCAGCGCTCACCGCGGCCGCACCGGTGCGGCCCCTGCAAACAGAGGTCGTGCGCGTTGACGACGCCGGCCCGGACGCCGCGGCTGTGCCGCCGGCAGCGCTGCAGGCGATGGCAAGTCCCGCGCAAGGGGCGGTCGCCGCCGCCGACGTGCTCCAATCCGCGACGCCGGCCGTCACGCCCGCCCTCGCCGCCACCCTGCCGCTGCGCCCGAACCTGCCCGCCGCGCCGGCAGCGGAGGCGTCGGCGCCGCACGCTGCTCCCGAGGCCGGCGAAGCGCCCGACTGGCAGAAGCGCGTGATGCATCTGACCGGCGACGGCGACGACGTCAAGCTCTGGATCCGCGACGGCGAGTTGTCGCCCGCCCAGGCGCAGCAACTGGTCGCGCGCCTGGCGGGCGACGTCGCCGCCATGGGCCTGCGCCTCAAGGAAGCCACCGTCAACGGCAAGCCGGCGCTGCGCGCACCGGCGGCCGAAGAACCCGAAGCGTTCGTAGCACCGATCACCCATCCGACCACGGAGCGATAAATGTCCCTCGATAGCGTCACCCCGGTCAATACCTCGACCAACAACCATATCAACCAACAGGACTTCCTGCGCATCCTGCTCACCCAGCTGAATGCACAGGACCCGCTCAAGCCGATGGACAACGGCGCCTTCGTGGCCCAGCTGGCGCAATTCTCGCAGCTCGAATCGGCCCAGCAGGCCACCGCCTCGCTCAACCAGCTGGTGGCCCTGCAGACCGCGACGCAGTCCGTCGCCCTGCTCGGCAAGTCCGTGGACGTGCTGAGCAACACGGGCTTCACGAGCGGCCAGGTGACGGGACTGTCCGTGAGCGGCAACACCCAGACCCTGACCGTCCATCCGGCCAGCGGCGCCGACGTCACCGGCGTCGCCCGCAGCTCGGTCTACAACATCCGCTGACGCGGCGAGGAATCCATGACGCTTTCATCCATCAACATCGGCACGTCCGGCCTCGTCGGCTTTTCCAAGCAACTGGAAACGATCAGTAACAACGTCGCCAACCTGAACACGCCCGGCTTCAAGGGCGCCAACAACCAGTTTTCGGCACTGTTCTCCGGCGGCGACGGCGCCGGCGGCAACGCGAGCGCACGCAGCGGCGCGGGCCTCGCCACGCTGCCCAGCAGCGTCGATTTCGCCCAGGGCCAGGTCAGCCAGACGGGCAACGACCTCGACGTCGCCATCGACGGCCACGGCTTCTTCGTGCTGAAAGACGACGGCGGCAACCTGCTGTACACGCGCGACGGCCGTTTCAACTTCAACGCGGACGGTGCGCTCGTCAACAACGAAGGCGCGCACGTGCAGGCCCTCGGCACGGACGGCGCGCTGCACGACATCAGCCTCGACGGCGTGCGCACGAACCCGGCGTCGCCCAGCACGACGATCAAGTTGAGCGGCACCCTGTCCACCGCCGACACGACGAAGGTCGTCAACGGCATCACGGTGACGGATGCCGCCGGCGGCAGCCACACGCTGTCGATCGAATTCAAGAACGACACGGCGACGACGGACGGCAGCTGGACGGTCACCGTCAAGGAGGACACCACGTCCGTCGCGACGGGCGAGGTGCGCTTCGCCAACGGCGTGCTCGATCCGGCCCACGCCAAGGTCGCCTTCACCTACAGCCCGGCCGGCGTGGCACCGCTGGCGCTGACGGCCGTCCTCGACACGGGC
Organism: Massilia sp. P2_C2; assembly: GCF_056404615.1. NCBI lineage: Bacteria > Pseudomonadati > Pseudomonadota > Betaproteobacteria > Burkholderiales > Oxalobacteraceae > Massilia > Massilia sp. P2_C2. The sequence continues at coordinate 51,260 of NZ_JBFUDR010000001.1, forward strand.
GCCACCAGCGCCGCCAGCGGCGCATCGACGCTGGCCTTGGCGTCCGTCGACGGCTGGGGCGTGGGCACGCTCGGCACCACCACGTTCGACGCGAACGGCAAGCTGTCGCTGAGCTATTCGAACGGCCAGAAGGCCACGCCGCAGACACTGGCGCTGGCGACCTTCGGCGCCGCCGGCGACCTCGAACAGGGAACGGGCACGAGCTTTCGCGCCAAGCGCCCCGACGCGGGCGTGCTCGGTGTGGCCGACGGCAAGGGGTCGACGATCGCGCCGGAATCGCTGGAAGGGTCGAACGTCGACCTGTCGCGCCAGTTCAGCGCGATCATCGTCACCCAGCGCGGCTACCAGGCGTCGTCGGAGCTGATCAGCACCGCCAACCAGATGCTCGACACGCTGATGCACATGAAGGGTTGATCGCGCGTGAACGTCACACCCTACCTRCTGCCCGGCCGCGGCGTCACCACCGGACTCGCGCAACGCGCGCTGGCCGCGCTCGAAAGCTGGGCGCGCGACTGGGCCGCCTTGCCCGACCATGCGGTCGCGTGCGGCGACGCCTGCGAAGCCGCACCGGCCGCGCTGGATACGGCGTGGCAGCGGCGCACGCTGGCCGCCGGCGCCTACGTCTTCATCGCGCTGCCGTGGGATGGCCAGCGCTGGATGGAGCAACTCGTCTTCGGCCTCGACGAGGGCGCGCCCGCCTCCGCGCTGGCCGGCGGCGTCGCGGCGGGCGCGCTGGAGGCGCTCGCCGCGCGGCTGGTCGACGCGCTGACGGGCCAGGCGTCCACGTCCGCCGAACGCGCCGCGCCGGCCCCGGCGCTGCTGCGGCGCGGCGCCGGCACCATCCTGTGCACGATTCAGCTGGGCGCGCGCACCGTGCGCGTGCTGGTGCCCGCCGGCGCGTACGCCGCACCTGCGCGGACGGCGCGCGCCGGCGCGCCCGTCGTGCCGCTGCAGCGCGCACTGGCGGCCCTGCCCGTGCCGCTCACGGTCGAATTGTGCCGCGCCGAGCTCACCCTCGGCTATCTGCGCACCCTCGCGGTGGGCGACGTGCTCGGATTGCCGATGACGCTCGACGCGCCGCTGCGCGTACACGGACCGGATGCCGCGCCGCTGTGCGCGGCCCATCTGGGCGGCACCGACGGCCGGCGCGCGGTCGAGCTGACCAGCCTCACCGGCGCCCCGGGCGCCGCCAACGAAACAAGGAACGCAACATGAAAGACAGCACAACCAGCGCCGCGCAAGTCATCGAACTGCCGGAGCTCCCGCACCACGGCCATGCCGGCACCGGACCGAATATCCTGAGCGGCAACCTGGACGTCATCGGCAGCGTCAAGGTCGCGCTCACGGTGCGCGTGGGCGGCGTGGTCGTCAGCGTGGACGAACTGATGAACATGAAGGACGCGCACGTGCTCAAACTCGACGCGGCACTCGACGCGCCCGTCGACGTGCTCCTCGAAGGGAACGTGGTCGCGCGCGGCCAGCTGGTGGCCGTCGACGACAATTTCGGCGTGCGCATCACCGAACTGCCGAAGGCGGGCCAGGCGTGACCGCGTCCGCCCGCCGGCATCTTGCCGCCGCCGTACTGGGTACGGCCTGCGCCGTCGCGGCCGTGCCGGTACTGGCGCAGGTCGCGTCCGCGCCGCCGGCGAAAACGGCAATCCCGTTCAAGCAGGACAAGGAATCCGGTGCCGACCTGGCTGCGCGCGCCGCCGGCGTGCTGGCGCTGGGTGCGCTCGCGGCCTACGGCGGCGCCGTCGCCCTCAAGCGTTCCGGCCTGGCCGGGCGCACGCTGCCGGGCAAGACGCGCCGCGTACGGGTGGCAGAAACCGTGCGCCTGTCGCGGCGCAGCGTGCTGCACGTGGTCGAGTATCGCGGCGAAGAACTGCTGTTGGCGGAAAGCGAGCACGGCCTGCAGCTCATCAAGAGCCGCGCTGAAGGAGCGGGCGATGCGTAAGCTTTCCGTTCGCGGCGTCGGCCTCGGCCTGGCGCTGGCGCTCGCCGCGTCCGCCTCTGCCGCCACCGATGTCACCCTGCCCGGCGTCGACATCACGGTCGGCGGCGCGGGCGGTGCGACCCAGGTGTCGGCCGCGCTCAAGGTGCTGCTGGGCCTGACGGTGCTCAGCATCGCGCCGGCCTTGCTGGTGTCGGTGACGTCGTTCATCCGCATCACGGTGGTGCTGTCGATGCTGCGCCACGCGCTGGGCATGCAGGAAACGCCGCCCAACACGGTGTTGATGAGCCTTGCGCTGTTCCTCACCTTTTTCACGATGGCGCCGACCATCGAGGCCGTGAACAGCCAGGCGTTCCAGCCTTTCATGAACAACAAGCTGGCCGCCGGTCCCGCGTTCGACAAGGCCTTGCACCCGATCCGCGCCTTCATGGTGCGTCAGACGCGCGAGCAGGACCTGCGGCTGATGGTGGACATCGCCAAGGCACCCATGCCCGACAGCGTCGACGACATCTCGACCGTGCAGCTGATCCCGGCGTTCATGCTGTCCGAGCTGCGCGCGGGTTTCCAGATCGGCTTCGTGATCTTCCTGCCGTTCGTGCTGATCGACCTGATCGTCTCGACGATCCTGATGTCGCTCGGGATGATGATGGTGCCGCCGGTGACGATCTCCCTGCCGCTCAAGATCCTGATGTTCGTGCTGATGGACGGCTGGAACCTCGTCATCCGCGCCCTGCTCGGGACTTTCCAGTAGCGCCATGGGACTCGCCGTCGAGACCTCCGGCCGCCACGCCGCCCTCCCTCGCCCGCTGCCGGAGGAACTGTCGGTGTGGGCGGCTGCGCGCGCGGGCGACCCGCTGGCGCGCGGCCGCCTGATCGAGACCTACCTGCCGTTCGCGCGCATCATGGCTGCGAAGCTGTACGCGGCGCGAGTCGACCACGACATCGAGTTCGAGGACTATCTGCAGTACGCGACGGTCGGCCTGATCGAGTCCGTCGACCGCTTCGATCCGGCGTTCGGGGCGCTGTTCAAGACTTTCGCGGCCCACCGCATCCAGGGCGCGATCTCGAACGGGCTGGAACAACTGAGCGAGAAGCGGACCCAGGTCGCGACGCGCCGCCGCCTCGCAGCCGAACGCCGCGAGTGCGCGGCGGCCGCGCTCGACGCCGGCGGCGTCGACCTGTTCCAGCAACTGGCCGACGTCGCCGTCAGTCTCGCACTCGGCTTCGCGCTGGAAGGTGCGCGCGACGATGGGCTGGCCGCCGACGATGGTCCCGAACAGCCGTACGGCGCGCTCGAGATGGCACAGCTGCGCAACCGGTTGCATGCCCTGGTGGCGGATTTGCCGCAGCGCGAGCGTTTGGTGATAAAGTCTCACTACCTGCACCACGTTCCGTTCAACCTCATCGCCGACACCATGGGTATCACCAAAGGCCGGGTCTCGCAGATCCACCGCAACGCGCTCGACCAGCTGCGCAAGGCCATGCGCGCGATGCGCGCGTGCGACGTGGCATGGTAGCCGCGCTCGGCCCGGTCCAGCAGATCGTCGCTGCGATCCGCGCCGAAATGGCCGGTCGCGTGCAGGCCGGCAGCCCGCGCAAGCCGGCGGATGCGAAACCGGCGCGGCGCCCGCCCTCGCGTGCCGGCGTCCTGGTCGCCGAACGCGTACGCGCGCTCGATCCCGCCGACCCCGAACGCGGGCGCAAGGCGTTCCGGATTTTCCTCGAATCGGTGCTCCTCGCCGAACTGGGCGAGGAACTGATCAACGACCACGGGTTCTACGAACTCGTCGACCAGGTGCAGCGCACGATGGAGTCTAGCCCGCAGATCTCGGCCGCGATAGCGAAAGCGGTGGCGCGGCTGCTGGAGCCGGCCTCGAACCCGACCCGCTAGCCGCCGGCAGCGCGCGCAGCCAGCAAGGCGGCACGCAGGCGACCGACCTGTGTCTCGAGACGGGCGTCGAGCGTGCCGCCGTCGGTCTCGACCACGCAACCACCCAGCTCGATCGACTTGTCCGCCGCCCACTGCACGCTTGCACCCGACACCAGCGCCGGCTCCAGGCTGCCGGCCGACTGCAGGGTCGCGAGGTCGCCGGGATGCAGGCGCACGGTCACCCGCTGCGCGCCGGCCGCGTGCTCCACCGCCTCGTGCACGAGCGCGCGGATGCCGTCGCGGCTTACCGCCGCGGTTCCCAGCATCTTGCAGACGGCTTCGAAGGCGATCGCCACCGCCATCTCCTCGAGCCCCCGGATCCCCGTGTCGAGCGCCGTCTGGAGGCCGGCGGCGATCGAGCGGATCCTGGCCAGTTCCGCCTCGGCGCCGCGGTGCACCTCCTCGGCTCCGGCGGCACGGCCTTCCTGCAGGCCGCGCTGGCGGCCCAGTTCGCGCGCCGCCTCGGCCTCCTGCTTGAACTGCGCCAGCACGGACTCGCGGGCCTGGGCGAGCAAGGCCTCGACGTTCGGCATCCGCACGTCCTGCGGCTGCGGCTCGGCGGGCGTTGGCGGCGCGGCCGCCTCGACGGGCGCTACCGGCCGGTTCGCCTGTCGTGTGGCGAGCTTGCGGGTTTCGGATGAAATGACGGGAGATCGAAGGATGGAAGTCATGCGGCGTTCCAGGCAGGATGGGCGCGTTGGCGCCGACACGCCACTATGTCATAGAGCCTGATGTTTGCAAAGGCCCGGCCGATTCGGTTTGCGCTCGTGTGGGAAGCGGCCTACAATCGTGCGGCCCTCGACCATTTCTACGCTTCGCATGCAAACGCTTCCCCCCAACCTCCAGAGCGCAACCTCTGATGCCATCGCCCGCATGGACGATTACGCCGGCACCATCGTGCAATCGTTCACCGGCGAGATCGAGCAGTTCGGCTACAACGCCCCGTCCGTCCGCTTCCTCGCGCAGGTGATCGACGATCACCGCACCACCTACACCGCTGGTGCCGCGGCCAAGATCGCCGAGCTGTATGGCGCCTTCCTGTGCAAGGCGCTGATCGCCGAACTGCCGGAAGCGCGCCATCTCTGGATCGAAGCGGACGACGGCGAAACCGGCATCGTCCTGTCGAACGGGAGCACGAACGAGGTCGTGCTCCCGGCAGCCGCGATCCGCCGCCACATCGAGCTGGGCCCGACCGCATCCACGTACGACTATTTCATGGCCATGCGCGAGTTGTTCCGCTCGCGGGCGCTGTAGTCCAAGCGGCCGGCCGCACGCGCGCGACCGCGGCCGCCAGCAGCTCGTCCAGCACGGGCGCGGACGGTTCCTGCAATCGGCCGAGCGGCGTGTTCATGAGCGGATGGTCGAGCGCGGGATTGTCCAGGCGAGCGGATGCGCGCAGGCGCAGCACGGCCAGGATCTCGTACGGGTCGTACCAGAATGCTTCGAACGGCAGGTCGAACTCCATGTCCATGTCGGTCGACTTGCACTGGTGCGTGTGGCGATCGCACGCCGCCAGCAGCAGCGGCGCGAGGTCGGCGGCCGACGCCGAACGCCAGTTCGCCAGCAAGGCATCGAATTCGGGCACGCCGATGCCGCCGCCGGCCGCGCCGTCGATATCCTCGGCCAGGCGCAGCACGAAGCGCTGGGTCGCGCGCTGGAATCCTTCAACGCCGTCGAAGAAGCCGCGCATCTTTTCCATCCAGCGGCTGCGGCCGGCGAGATCGCGCGCGTAATCGTTCCAGCCCAGCGCCAGGCAATCACCGGCGATACCGCCGAACCACTCGAGCACCGGCGCGCCCCAGTTCTCCCCGCCGGTGGCGGCGTTCCGTTCGATCGATTCGAGGCGCGCGTCCATCTGCATCACCAGCGACCAGTAACCGTAAACGAGTGAACGACGCCATTCGGCTTGCCAATCGCCTTTCCCGCCCAGGGCAAGACGCATGGCGTCGCGCCGCAGCGTGACGAAAACCGCCCACAGATCGTCACCAAAGCGATGCATCGAATAGCTGAAAGTATCCTCTTCCACTTGATAGTCGAAGCCCAACCCTTCGTCGCCGACACGCTGGATAAAGCCCAGGCGCCTCTGCATTTGCTTGCTGTCAAATCCGAAAGTCAGCTTCTTCAGATAGCGGCTMAGGTTGGGAAAKCCCGCGGCGACGCCGRCGGCAGRATTTGAAGACATTTGTTTTCCTCGATTRGATATTCACCGACATTGTGGAGACAATGCCGCCRTTGCCAAAGCGGCCCGGCGYCATGCCGGACCGCCCGCGCTTCATTTGCCCAGCGCCTGCTCCATCTCCTTGAGGAAGGATTTGTCGAGCGCGGCGCCCAGGCTTTGCAGCCATGCTTCCATCGTCGCGCCGCTGTCCGCCGGATTCGCATGCAGGCTCGGTGCCAGCAGCGCCGAGGGCACGCCGAACGCGTAGCTGCCCGTCGCCGCCACCAGGCCGCTCGCGRCGAACGTCGGTGCGACCGTCGCCGTCGTGGTCACGGCCGCACTGCGGGTCAGGTCCACGTACGGGTTGGCCCCGACCGGATTGGCGCGGGCCGCACCGGACAACGGACGTCTTGGGCCAATTCGATTCGACGAATGAAGGTTAATCGGGCATTCTTATGGATGTTCATTCGGTTGGCTTCCTTGAGAACTGGTGGTTTGGCGATTTCCAGTTTCTCAAGTCCAATCCGAATGAACAACCCATTGAAACATCACACCTGGGCCGGTACGCGTCTAGGCGCCCGTCCGCACGCGCGCAATGGCAGCCGCCAGCACCTCGTCCAGCACCGGCTCCGACGGCGCCTGCAACCGGCCGAGCGGGGTGTTCATCAGCAGATGATCGAGCGCGGGATTGTCGAGGCCCGCATCCGCCCGCAAACGCAGCACAGCCAGGATCTCGTACGGGTCGTACCAGAATGCTTCCAACGGCATGTCGAACTCCTTGTCGGTATCGCTCGACCTGCACTGGTGCGTGTGGCGATCGCATGCCGCCAGCAGCAGCGGCGCCAGGTCGGCCGCCTGCGCCGAGCGCCAGTTCGTCAGCAAGGCGTCGAATTCCGGTACGCCGATGCCGCAGCCGGCCGTGCCATCGATGTCCTCGGCCAGGCGGAGTACAAAACGCTGCGTGGCGCGCTGGTAGCCCGCATCGCCGTCCGAAAAGCCGCGCATTTTCTCCATCCAGCGGCTACGGCCGGCGAGATCGCGTGCGTAATCGTTCCAGCCTAGCGCCAGGCAATCGCCCGCGATACCGCCGAACCATTCGAGCGCCGGCGCGCCCCAGTTCTCGCCGCCGCTGGCGGCGTTGCGCTCGATCGACTCGAGGCGCGCATCCATCTGCATCACCAGCGACCAGTAGCCATAAGTAAGCGCCCGGCGCCATTCGGCCTCCCAGCCGTCCTTGCCGCCGAGCGCGAGGCGCATGACGTCGCGCCGGAGCGTGACGAATATCGCCCACAGGTCGTCTCCCAGGTCATGCATCGAATAGGCGTACTTACGCTCGCCCAGCCGGTACTCGAAGCCGAGACCATGTTGGCGTACTTGCTCAACGTTCTGAAGGCGTTCCTGCAGGTCCTCGCTGTCGAAGCCGAAGGGGAGCTTTTTCAGGTATGCGCCCAGCTTGGGGAAGCCTGCGGCGACGCCGGCGGCAGAAATTGAAGACATTTGTTTTCCTCGATTAGATATTCACCGGCATTGTGGAGACAATGCCGCCGTTGCCGAGCGGCCCGGCGCCATGCCTCCATCGTCGCGCCGCTGACCGCCGGGTTCGCGTGTAATCCCGGTGCCGTCAGCGCGGACGGCACGCCGAACGCGTAGCGGCCCGTTGCCGCCACCAGGCCGCTCGCGACGAACGCCGGTGCGGCCGCCGCAGTCACGGCCGCGCTGCCGATTTCATGGCCGTGCGCGAATTGTTCCGCCCGCGGGCGCTGTCACCTACCCGGCCTGCCGCACGCGCGCGACCGCTGCCGCCAGCGCCTCGTCCAGCACTGGCGCGGACGGTTCCTGCAACCGGCCGAGCGGGGTGTTCATCAGCGGATGGTCCAGCGCGGGATTGTCGAGGCCAGCGGATGCGCGCAGGCGCAGCACGGCCAGGATCTCGTACGGGTCGTACCAGAACGCGCGGAACGGCAGGTCGAATTCCATGTCGGTGTCGGTCGATTCACACTGGTGCGTGTGGCGATCGCTCGCCGCCAGCAGCAGCGGCGCGAGGTCGGCGGCCGTCGCCGAGTGCCAGTTCGCCAGCAAGGCATCGAATTCGGGCACGCCGATCGCGCCGGCCGCCTTGCCGTCGATATCCTCGGCCAGGCGCAGCACGAAGCGCTGGGTCGCGCGGTGGTATCCTTCAACGCCGTCGGGGAAGCCGCGCATCTCGTCCATCCAATGGCTGCGGCTCGCAAGATCGCGTGCATAATCGTTCCAGCCCAACGCCAGGCAATCGCCCGCGATACCGCCGAACCACTCGAGCGCCGGTGCGCCCCACGTCCATTCACCGCTCGCAGCATTTTGCTCAATCAGTGCGAGCCGCGCATCCATTTGCATTACTAGCGACCAGTAGCCGTAAGATATCGCACGCAGCCACTGGGACTCCCAACCCGCTTTGCCCCCCAGCGCTACAAGCATCGCTTCACGCCGAAGCGTGGCGAACACGGCCCACAAGTCGTCACCCAGGTCATGCATCGAATAAGTATAGGTATTCTTACCCAACCGGTACTCAAAGCCTAAACCCTCTCCGCTCGTTCGGGAGATATTCTCCAGACGCTCTTGCAGGTCCTCGCTGTCGAAACCGAAAGTCAGCTTCTTGACGTAAGCGCCAAGCTTGGGAAAGCCCGCGGCGACACCACCAGCAGAAATTGAAGACATCGTGTTTTCCTTGTTTAGATTTTCACTGACATTGTCGCGACAATGCCGCTGCTGTCAAGCGGCCCGGCGTCATGCCGGGCCGCCCGCGACTCATTTGCCCAGTGCCTGCTCCATCTCCTTGAGGAAGGATTTGTCGAGCGCGGCGCCCAGGCTTTGCAGCCATGCTTCCATCGTCGCGCCGCTGTCCGCCGGATTCGCATGCAGGCTCGGTGCCAGCAGCGCCGAGGGCACGCCGAACGCGTAGCTGCCCGTCGCCGTCACCAGGCCGCTCRCGRCGAACGTCGGTGCGACCGTCGCCGTCGTGGTCACGGCCGCACTGCCGGCCAGGTCCACGTACGGGTTGACCCCGACCGGATTCGCGCAGGCCGCACCGGACAACGTGCGCACCACCACGTTGCGTTCGGTCGTCGCGCTGGTACCGGTCGCCGCGTCCGTGCTGGTGGCGCGCACCGTCAGGGTCACGGTGTCGTCGCCGTCGCCACAGCCGTCCGGCAAGGTGATGGTCAGGCGCGCCAGGTTCCAGCCGCCGACGTCGACCGTCGTCGCACCATACGAGGCGGTGACGCGGCGCGTACCGTCGGACAGCACGGCGCCCGCCGGGATGCCCGCGACCCGAACGCCCAGGCTGCCGGGGTCGCCCTCGGCTTCGCTGGCCGCGATGCCCGGCAGCGCGATCGGCCGGCCGGCGAAGCCGTACACGGTGCCCGCACTCTGCGGCAGTGTTTCCACGAGCTGCAGGCCCTGCAGCATCGCGCCGGCCGCCACGCTGGCCGATCCGCCCGCAAGCTGGATCGACAGGTTGTGCGCCTTGCCGTCCCCGCGGAAGCTGAAGGACAGGTGCTGCCACGCCAGCGCCGTGTTGCTGCTGGTGTTGGCATAGGTGCCGATCAGCTGGCCGTCCAGGTACACGCCGACCTTCGTGTTCGCGGCGGCCAGGCCGAGCACCCCCGCGTAATTGAAGTCGAACGTATAGGCCGCGCCGTCCGCGGTCTGCAGGCCGCGCGTGATGCCGTTGGCCTGGTAATAACCGCCCACGCCGTTCGTGAGACCGAGCCAGTCGTCGCCGCTGCTGCCCGCCACCGGTCCCTGCACAGCGGTCTTGCGGCCCTGGGCATTGGTCATCAGATCGCCGTCCTGCCAGATCGGGAACGCCTGGATCCTCCCGCTTGTCGCGGCAGTCAGGTGCCAGCCCTCCAGCTCGCACGTGGTCACGTAGTTGGCATTGCTGCCGCTCCAGTCGTAGCAGCCGAGATCCCAGTCGGTGTCGACCACCCGCCGGCTGACCGCCGCGGCGGGCGGGGTCAGCACCAACTGCGGCGGCTGGGCCACGGCATCGACCTGCACCGCGAGCGCACGGGTCACGCTGGCTGCGCTGCCGTTGGCCCGCTCGGTCGCCGTCGCCGTCACCTGCAGCGCAAGGGTGCCGCTGAACGTCGCCGGCGGCGTCCACGCCAGGGCGTAGGTATTCCAGCCGGTCAGGTCAACCGCAACCCCTTCGGCCACCACGGTGCTGTGCACACCGTCGGACAGCACGCTGCCCGCCGGCAGGCCCGCCAGGGTCAGGCGCAAGCTTTCCGAGCCGTCGACATCGGCCAGCGCGGCATCGATTCCCTGTAACGCCACGGTGCCGCCCTGCACGCCGTGGTTGAGCTGGACCGTCTCGGCCAGCGTCACGTTGTCGAGCATCGTGCCGCGGCCGTCCGGATCCGGACATGGCGCCTCCGCGACGATCTGGATGTTCTGGCGCCCGCCGCTGCCGGTGAAGCTGATGTTCGCATGCTGCCAGTTCAGCGCCGTGGTGCCGCTCGTCGGCGCGTAGGCGGCGACTTCCTTGCCGTCCACGTACACCGCGATGCGCGTCACGTTGGCGCTGTAACCGAGGCGTCCCGCCAGGTCGAAGCTCAGGTTGTAGACGGCGCCCTTGTCGGTCTCGACGTCGCGGCTGATGCCCAGGGTCTGGAACTGGCTGCCGCCGGCATCGTTCAGTTCGAGCCAGTTGCTGCCGTCGCCCGCCGCCGCATGCACGGTGCGCGGCGTGCCCCAGACGTCGGCCATCTGGTCGCCGTCGTGCCAGACCTCGAAGCCGTTCTGGCCGCCGTACAGACGGTTGCCCGTCGTGACCAGCGTCCACCCGTCGAAGGTCGAACCACCCACCAGCGTCGATTGCGAGTCGACGTTCGCGGCGGCCTCCCAGCCCGTGTTGAACACGCGCCGGGTCACGCTGCTGCCCAGCAGCTGCAGGCTGGGTGCGTCGACCACGGCCGCGATGTCGATCTGGATCGCGGCGGCGGCACTCTGCAGGCGGCCGTCGCTCACCGTGAACGCCAGGCGCGCATAGTGGCGATGCTGGTCGCCGTAGCCGTCGAGCGTGTAGCCCGCGCCGCCGGAGGCGTTGGCCGCCGGGACGAAGCGCAGCGCGCCGGCGTCGATGTCGGCACGGACGAACGTCTCGCCCGCCGCCACCGTGCGCCAGCTGCCGTCGGCCTGCCGGCGCTGCAGCGTGCCGTCGGCCGGCAGCGCCGCCAGCGTAACGGTCAGCGCGTCGCCGTCCGCATCGGCCGCGCCGAAGTCGGACCAGCGCAGCACCAGCGCGGTGTCCTCGCTGCCGCTCGCCAACGAGCCGGCAGCCGTCGGCGCGTGGTTCAGCGCGACGACGGACAGGCGTACCGTCGCCACGTTCGACAGGCCGGTGCCGTCGCTCACCTGGTAGGTGAACTGGTCGGCGCCGCTGAAGCCGGTCGCCGGCACGTACGTCCAGCGGCCGTCGGCGCCGCGCGTCACGCTGCCGTGCGCGGGGGCGGTGTCGATGACGACGGACAGCGCATCGCCGTCGCGATCCTGCGCAGCCGCCAGCAGGTCCATTGCCTGGCTGGCGTTCTCGAACAGCGAGTAGCTGCTGTCGGCCAGCGTCGGCAGGTGATTCACGTGGCGCACGGTCAGCGTCACGGTGGCCAGGTTCGAGGCGGCCACGCCGTCGCTGACCCGGTACGTGAAGCTGTCGGTGCCCGAGAATCCGACGGCCGGACGGTACGTCCACTTGCCGTCGGCCTCGACGACCAGTGTGCCGTGCGCCGGACCGGAGGCCAGCTGCGCCACCAGCGGATCGCGGTTGGCACTGTAGCCGGCCGCCAGCGGATCGAGGCGCAGGCTGCCGTCCTCGTCGAGCGCGTAAGCCGCATCGCCCAGCACCGGCGCGATCTCGACCTTGCCGACGGCGAGCGTCACCGTCGCCAGGTTCGACGCGGCGACACCGTCCGTCACGCGGTAGCTGAAGGTATCGGCGCCGAAGAAGTACGGCGCCGGCACGTAGCTCCAGCTGCCGTCCGCATTGAAGGTCAGGCTGCCGTGGGCCGGCGGCGTGACCAGCAGCGCGGTAAGCGGGTCGTGGTTCGGATTCGTGGCCGCGGCCAGCGGATCCAGCACCACGTTGCCGTTTTCGTCCAGTGTCACGGTGCGGTCGGCCAGCGCCGGCGGGATCTCCACCTTGTTCACGGTAAGCGTGACCGTGGCCACGCCGGACGATTCCACGCCGTCGCTGACGCGGTAGGTGAAGCTGTCCGTCCCGTAGAAATACGCGGCCGGCGTGTAAGTCCAGGTACCATCCGCGTTCACCGCCAGCGTGCCGTGCGCGGGCTGCGCCGCGATGGCAGCCGTGAGCGGATCGTGGTTCAGGTCCGCGGCGGTGGCCAGCGGATCGAGCACGATGCTCGCATTCTCGTCCAGCGCGGCGCTGCTGTCGGCCAGGGTCGGTGCGATCTCCACCTTCGCCACCGTCAGCGCGATGGTGGCCACGTCGGATGCCGCGACGCCATCCGTCACCTGCCAGGTGATGCTGTCGGTGCCGTGGAAGTAGGCATCCGGCACGTAAGTCCAGCTGTCGTCCGCGTTCACGTCGATGCGGCCGTGGGCCGGCGGCGTCACCAGCACCGCGGTCAGCGGATCGTGATTGGCGCTGTAGGCCCCGGCCAGCGGGTCGATGCGCACGCCGGTATTTTCGTCCAGCGTGTACGCGGCGTTCTGCAGCGTCGGCGCGATCTCCACTTTCGCGATCTCGATCGTGAGCGTCGCTTCGTCGGACGGCAGATAGCCGTCGTCGAGGTGGAAGTGCACGCTGTCGGTCCCGTAATAATTCCTGTCCGGGACGTACAGCCAGCTGCCGTCGGCGCACGCGGTGAGCGTGCCGTGCAGCGGCGGCGTGGTGACGATGGCGTGCATCGGGTTGCCGTCGGCGTCGTAGCCGTAGGTGCCGAAATCGAGCACGATGCTGCCGTTTTCCTGCACCTGCACCGTGCCGTCCTGCGCCACCGGCGCATGATGGGCCGCCGCCACCGCCACGCGGAACGCGATCGGGGCGGAGTCCGCGCTGCCGTCGCTGACATGGTAGACGATCGTGTCGTCGCCCGCGTACCACTCGTCCGCCACATAGGTCCAGGTCCCGTCCGCATTGGCAGTCAGGGTGCCGTGGGCCGGCGGCGTGTCGATCACGGCCACGAGATGGTCGCCATCGACGTCGGTCGCCGTCGCGGCCAGGTCCAGCACCAGCGGCTGGCCGGCCGTGACCTGGCCGGTGCTGTCGGTGCCGATCGGCACGTGGTTCACCGGCAGCATCGTCAACGCGACCGTGGCCACGTTGGAGGTGCGGCCGTCGACGCTGTAGCGGTAACTGAAGCTGTCGGCTCCGCGGTACAGCGCGTCCGGCACATAGGTCAGGGTGCCGTCCGCGTTGGTGGCCAGGTGACCGTGGGTCGGACCGTCCACCACTTCCAGTACCGGAGTGCCGGCGCCGGCCAGGTCGTTGGCCAGCGGCGCCACCCCCACGCTCTGTTCTTCGTTGGTGACGACGCTGTCGTCGAACGCCAGCGGATCGCGTACCAGCTGCACGTTGGAGAGCTGCACCTGGCTGTGCGAACCGCCGAAGCCGATCAGGTCGAACGACAGCGCCGCCGGTACCGCCGCCGCCGAACGGCCGGCCAGCGCGGCTTGCAGGTCGACGTAATAGGTGACCGTACCGTCGGCATGCGCCATGCGGGTCACGGCCGAGGCCATGCGCTCGGTGCCGTCCGACTGGATGTTGAGCAGCGCGTCGGAACGCGTCAGGCCATCGGTGCCGGCCAGCGCGGCGCCGGTGCCGGCGTCGTCCAGCGCGACCTCGAAGGCGTCCGGCGGCGCACTGCCGTAGTTCGTCCGCAGGCCGTGCGTGTCGACGGTGAAGGCGAGATAGCGGTCGCCGTCGTGCAGTTCGAACACTTGGGACAGCTGGGCGTCGGCGGCGCGGTCGTTCGTCAGCACCGCGCCGTGGCCCGGGTCGACGCTCACGTTGCCGGCGGCCGTCCAGGCATCCAGGCCGGCGTCGAATCCGCCGTCCGTCAGGGTCGGGGCGATCACCATCTCGTACTGCACCCCGGCGGCGACGGCCGCCAGGTCGATGGCCGCACCGCTCGCCGAGCCGGGGATGACGACGACGGAGGCCGGGGCCGGGGCCGTACCGAGCGCCGCGATATCGGCCGCGCCAGGAATGCGGCGCGTGCCCGGCGCCAGCAGGCCGGCTTCCACGTCGAATGGACTGTTGTCGTCCGCCAGGCCGAGCACGTGGCCCAGTTCGTGGACCAGCACCGTCAGCAGGTCGATCCTGCCGGCGGCCGGGCTGCCGTCCGCGGCCACCGACACGTTCGGAGTGCTGGTCGGCAGATACCAGGCGCCGGAGGCCGGGCCGGTATCCGTCTGCCAGCCCCACCCGGCCGCGTCGGACGACAGCAGCACGGTGTTGCCCGTGGTCGCCCCGGCCATCCCCTGCGGCAGCGTGTCGATCGCGAAGCGGACATTGGCGAAGGCATCCTGCGGCACGCCGGCGGCGAACCAGTAGCCCTCGGCCGCGCCCAGTGCCGCGTTCAGCTCACCCATCGTCAGCGCGGCGGCGCCCGGACCGGTGGTCGCCACGCGCAGCGGCATCGTCGTGGTGGGCAGCGGCAGCTGCTTGTTGGTCAGCACGATCGTGATCGGGCCAGCCGCACGGCCGTCATTCGCCGGCGCGGTCGGCCCGATCTTCTCAGGAATCGGCATCTTAATCTGAAACAGCAAGGGCCGGACGGCCGCATTGCCACCGCTTTTATCGATCAGGTCACTGTATTTCTGAAAGCGCGCCATCTGCCCCTCGTCCATCGGGATCCTCGAAATCTCACCGTTGCTCCCGTCGCGCAACCACTTCTCAATCTTCGTGTTGAACACCTCGGGGCTCAGATTTTGTACCGTCGGGGACTCGCCGGCCGTCTTGACCTCGACCACGAACACGGTCGGCGGCGGGCCTTTATCGAAGCCGATCAGGTCGATACCCTGATTCCGGGAATTTTGCAGGGTTTCGAACTCGATGCCGGTCGCTTTCTTCAACGCCGCTTTGGCGATCTTTTCGCCATAGCGGCCGACTTCATTGCGCAACTGGCCCTTGCTCTGATAGAGCTCGGACGTCCATTCGACATCCAACGGACCGTCGAGCAGAGAAATCCGGTCGCCCGGCGCCAGTTCGGTCAGCTTGACGTCGCGCTTCACCGCGTCCGCGATGGTGGCGAAGATGCACTTGTTGTGCACCCACACGCCGAACGTACCGACGAAGTAGTTGTGGACGTCCGCCACCTCGAAGTTGTACACGTCCGCATGCGCCGCATCGATCGCCGTCGCGGTCACTTCGGCCACGCCGCCGTCGACCAGCGCGATGCGGTCGCCCACGCGCAGGTCGGCCGCGCCGCGCCACCACTGGCCGTCGATGAAGAACGGGTGCTCGCGGGTGGTGCCGATGGTCTCGCTGCGGCCGTCGGCGGTGCGCACGGTGATCCGGTAGATCACGCGGTCGGCGTCGCGGAACAGCTGCAGCACGCGGCGCCAGCTGTTTTCCGTCCCGCCCACCGCGCGCGCCGCCACCAGGTCGCCGACCTCGATCGCCTCGATCGGTTTCGGTCCTTCCTGCGTGACGACCAGCGTGCCTGCCACGAAACACTGCGTGTTCGGGTCGAGCTTGATCTGCGGCGCCGCATCCGAGAAGGCGTCCGGCGACAGGGTGCTGTCGACTTCCGTCAGCGTGCGCTTGTACCCGTTGACCATCGCATCGCCGGTCGATTGTTCGAACCGGCCTTGAGTGAGGCGCTGCTCGCGCATGGCCAGGCTCTTCACCCGCGTCTGCAACTCGCGCGTGAGCGTGCGCGACACCTTGCCGCCGGTCGACGGCGCCGCGAGCATGGCCAGCGACTGGATGCCCTGGTCGAACGCAGCCGCATAATCGCCTTTGATGAGCGGCTGCGCCACGTCCACCGCCATCGCACCGGCGCCGATCCACGGGTTCACGTACAGCACCTGGCGCGCGATCATCCCCGCCACTTCCTCGCCGGACGCGCCGGCGTTCACCGCCTGCCCCAGCTGACTCATCGCCTGCAGGTCGGGCGGATTGCCCGTGATGACGCCCTTGGCGAAACCGGCCGCCACGAATGCGGTGTCGGCCACCTGCATCGGAATCTCGGTGATGCCCATCACCAGGCCGTCCAGGCCTTTCGCCACGTCGGCGAACACGCGGGCAGCACCGTGCGAGCCGCCGATGTTGTAGTCGACCGTGTCGAGCACGTGGCGCGCGTCGACCATCGCGTCGCGCTGCGCCGTGTTGTCGTAGCCGAACAGCGAGCGCGTGGACGCCGACAGGCCGTTCCACAGATAGCTCAATTCGGCGCCAAGGCGGATCAGGCCCGTGTTGACGGTGCCGTTGCTCCTGTCCTTCTCCGGCACGGCCGGTGCCGCCGGCGCGCCGCTCGGTGCCGGGGCCGGCGCCTGCTTCGCCACGCCAGGCATCAGGTCGGCCAGGTAAGGCACGTTCTGCAGCGGGATCTCGGCCAGGTAGGACGGCGGCATGTACGACGCGATGCCGTAGATCCAGCCGAAGTTCGGCTGCGCGCCGCCGTTCGAGCCGTCGCTGTCGAAGCGCAGCGGCGCCACCAGCTGCACGGGGCTCATCGGGCTGGTGCGGTCGATCGGCGTCGTCAGCGGACGGCCGTCGGCATTGATCGCGGCCTGCACCAGCGCGCCCGCGTTCCACACGAACAGCGACTGGTACATGATGTCGCTGTAGCCGTAATGGCCCGACTCGTCCTCGACGAAGCCGTTGACGTAGATATTGCCGTCGGCGCCCAGCGCCATCTTGTCCAGCGCCACACCCGGGATCGGCGTGGTCGCGCCCATGTACACCGGGGCGCCGTGGACGCCGAACGGATCCTTGATCACGCCGATCTTGCCGCCGATCTGCTTGCCGAGGCCGAAGTTGTCCCACTCGTTGAAATGCGCGTCGTCGAACAGGAAGTTGTAGTCGGCCACCAGCGCATAGGTCTCGCCCTGGTAATTCAACACCACGGCGCCGGCGGCGCGCTGGATGTTCTGCTGGTCGTGCGCCTGCAGCCAGTTGTAGTTGGTGCCCGGCGTGAGCAGCGGCTGCGACACGTGGGTCGTACCGGCCAGCAGGCCGTTGCTCTGGTCGAAGTCGAACGTGACCGCCGCCACGCCGCGGTCGTAGTCCTTGGCGTTACTGAGCAGGAAACGGCCCGGCGCGCCGCCGTCGGTCAGGTATTGCGGTCCCTTGCCGCCGTTGGCGGCGGTGTAGCCGGACAGGTCGACCGTCACGACGTCGCCCGCGGCCACCGTCCCGTCACCGTCGATGCCGTAGGTATCGACGATGTAGACGTTGCCGCGCGCCGCCTGCGGGGTGTTATTCAGCGGCAGCGACGTCTGCGGCGCGGCCACGGCCAGGTAGCGGCCGCTGTTGACCGCCATGCCGAGGTAGCCGTACGGCGCGCTGCCCGTCGGCAGATTGACGACCTGCTGGCGCTTCAGGAAGTTCGGGCTCGTGCTGTCGCAGTCGATGCGCAGCAGGCGCCCGCCGGTGGCGCCGTAGTGGTTGCCCTCGGTGACGTACAGCCAGCCGTTGTTCACGGCCAGGCTGTTGATGCTGGTCGTCGAGTTGGCCACCTCGATCGTCCACACGACGTCGCGCGTGGTCGTATCGAGCACGTAGATCCGGCCGTTGCGGCCCGCGATGAACGCGAGGCTGCCTTCCTCGTTGTAGGCGATCTGGTGGTCCGGGCCGCCCATCATGTCCAGCGGCCGGCCCTTGTCGTCGGTCGTGATCTGCTTGGCCAGCGCCGGTCCGCTGGCGGTGGCCGCGAACACGTCGATGCGGTGCGCCGTCGTCACCAGCACGTCGGTCGGCGGCTGGCTGAACGACAGGCCGACCGGGTCGCCGCCGATCACCTCGCCCGTTTCCATCTCGTCGGCAGGGAGGTCCGGCGTGCCGGTGTCGATGTCCGGAACGCCGTCCAGCAGCGGCAGGCGGCGCACGCCCGGATCGAGGGCGCCGTCCATCACGCTGCCCGGATCCTGGTTGTCCTGCAGGTTCAGCACGTGGCCCAGTTCGTGCAGCATCACGGTCAGCAGGTCCAGCTTGCCGTCGCCGGCGCTGCCCGCGGCAGCCTGGAACACTTCCGGCAGCGCCGTCGAGTCCCAGCCGTTCAGGGCTTGCGGGTCCTGGTCGACCAGCCAGCCCCACCCGGCCGCGTCGGCGCTCAGGGTGATGGTCTTGCCGGAGGTGTCGGCCGCGCGGTTACCCGGCAGGGTGCCGATCGCCAGCTCGACGCCGTCAAAGCGGGACGGGTCGACGCCGTCGTCGATCCACAACTGCTTGGCCAGCTCGAATTGCATGCGCGCCTGGTCCAGCGTCAGCGGCACGATGTCCGTGCCCGGACCGCGCACGGTCACGTCCTCGTCCTGACCCGCGCCGCCGTTCGGATCGGCGCCCATGCCGACCCGCTCCACATACACGAGGTGCTGGGACAGCGCGACACCGGCCGGCAGCGTGATCTTGAGCGTGCCGTCGCCCGCCACCGTCGGCGTGAACGGCTGCCACACGAGACCGCGGTCGGGCGCCGTGCCGACGGCCATGGGCTTGGCCAGCTGGTCGCCCAGCGGCACCAGCCACACGCGCAGCTTTGTCGCGCCCGCGGGCTGTCCGGCCGGCACGAAGTTCACGCCGCTGACGGTCAGCTCGCGCGAGCCGGCGTCGTAACTCAGACTGGTCACGGTCGGCACCAGCGGCGACGCAGTCGGCGGCACCGGCACGGAGACCGTCGCATTCGGCTGCAGCGCGGCCGGCGGAATCGCCAGCTGGTAAGAGCCCTGCAGCGAATAGCGCACACCCACCACGTTGCTCATGGAGGCGAAGATGCCCATCGCGGCCACCGCCATCATCGGCGTCGGCGCCATGGCGCAGTACATCATCTGCGACCAGATCGCGTTGAAGTCGATGATGCCGCCGCGGATCTCGGTGGCGCCGGTGCGGTTGTCCACCTTGGCGCTGCCGGTGACGAGGATGTTGCCGCCCGCCGTGATGCCGGTGTACGGCGTGCTGGCGGTGTGCGCCAGCCCATCCTCGCCGATCAGGCCATTGTCCAGCAGCCACCAGGTCTTGTGGACGACGCCGTCGGCATCCTTGATGGTGCCTTCGCGCCAGAACATGACCTGGGTGCCGGCGGCGAGCGAACCGTTGACCTTCACCGCCAGCTGCAGCGGCAGGCTGCTCTGCTGGCCGGACAGGCTGACGGCGACGCCACCGAGCGTGTTCAACAGGCCGGCGGCAGGCAGCGGGATGTCCAGGCGGTTCAGGTCGAGCGAACGCACGGCGATCGTGGTGTCGCCCTTGAGCGCACCCGGCGCCACCATCAGGGTGTTGCCGTCCACATCGCGCGTCACGCCGCCCTGGGTCGCCGAGGCGACGGTCGGGCCGGCGACGGCCGCGCGCACCACCACCTCGACGGTGCGCTGCAGGCCGCCGTTGACAACCGTGATGGTCGCGCTGCCGGCCTGTTTGCCGATCACGAGGCCGTCGGCCGTGATGGTCGCGACGCTCGGGTCGCTGATGAAGTAACGCGTGCCGGTGGCGGCCGCGCCGATGTCGGTGCCGCTGTTGGTGTGCACGTCGAGCTGGCGCTGGCCGCCGTCGGCCGCGAGGCCGATCGCTTTCGGATACAGGTCGAACTCCACGCTGCCGCCCGGTGCCGTCGCGGCCGGACCGGCCGTGACGGCATTCCAGGCTGACAGGCCGTGCGACGAAACCTGCAGCAGCGCGGTGCCGGCGCCGACGGCGCGCAGCAGGTTGTCCGCGCCCACCGCCACCACGTCCGGATCGCTCGACACGACGGTCACATAACCCGCGTCCAGTTCGACGCCCTGCTGGTCGGCGAAGTCGCCGGTGATCCGCAGGCGCGCCGCGGCGCCGGTGCCGAGCGCCGCCAGGCGTTCGACGTGCAGCGCGCTCAAGCGCGCGTCCGACACCTGCACGGCCACGTCCAGCGGCGCGCCGACGGCATAACCGTCGTCGGCCACGAGCGTGACATGGGCGGTGCCGGCGAAGCCCGGCGCCGGCGTGAACACCAGCGAGCGGCCGTCCGGCGCGATGGCGGCCTGGCCGCCGGTCGCACCCAGCACACGCCAGGTGATGCGGTCGCCTTCGTTGTCGCGCGCCAGCGCATCCAGGCTCACCGAGCCCGTGAGACCCGTGTGCGTCAGCAGGACCGGGCCGGCGTGCGGCACGGCCTGCGGCGCGAAGTTCGCGCGCCAGCCATAGTTCGCATACAGGATCTGGCGGTCGCTGTCGGCCACGCGGCCGTCGCCGTCCAGATCCGCCGCCAGGTCGCCCTGGCGCAGCGCGGCGTCGAACGCCGCCGCGTCGGTGCCGTCGATGCGGCCGTCGGCATTCAGGTCGCCCGCCACGGCCACCGTCAGGCTGGCCGCGCCCATGCCGCGCAACGTGAGACGTTTGAGACCCGCCGCATCCACGCGCAGCAGGGTCACGGTGGCGTCGCCGCTGGTGGCGCTGCCGATCACCGTGGCACCGGCTGCGTCCAGCTGCAGGCCGGCGCCGCGGGTGCGCACGGCCAGCAGCACGGCGCCGCCGGCACCCGGGATGCGCGTGGTGGCCGCCAGTTCGCTGTCGCGTACCTGCAAAGCGAAGCTGGCCGGCGTGCCCGCCTGCAGCGTGCCGCTCCAGCTGCCGCCCTGCCCCGCGGCCGTCCAGGCGGCCGCTTCGCCGAGGTTGACGTCGGCGCCGGCGATCAGGCCGCCCGCCGCGTCATAGCCGTACGGCGTACCCGCGCCGGCCGCCGCGTTCAGCGGACGTGCCAGCACCAGGCGGCCGGCGGCGTCGTACTGGTACACGACGCTCGCGCTGCCGCCGTCGGCCTGCGGGCCGGTCACGGCCACGATACGGCCGCTCGCGTCGCGCAGGAAGTCGACGCGGCCGCCGCCCACGGCGGCCACGCCGGCATCGCTGACGAGCCATTGGGCGCCGTCGGCGAAGCGCACGGCCGTGATGCGGCCGCCGGCGTCCAGGACGTACGACGCCCCGTCCGGACCCGTGAGCAGATAGCCCTGCGGGCGCCACGGCAGGCCCGTGACTTCGTCGTACAGGCTCGAGCCCTGCTGCTGTAGCGCGACCGGGCTGGCCAGCGGATTGCCGGCCGCATCCAGGTTCACAGCCTGCAGCATCCACCCATCCTGGGTACCGAATTGCGGATGCAGCACGCGCGGCGCACCCGGCGTGGCGCCGAGCGATTCCGCATTGGCGCCGAGCGTGAACGCCAGGTAGGCCGGCGCGCTCGTCGTTGCCAGCGCGGCCGGCACCTGCAGCCACACGCGCGCCCCCGTGCGCCATGCGACGGCGGCGCCGTTCGCGTCCGTGTCCGGCTGGTCGCTGGTCGCACTGCTCGCCAGCAGCGGCAGGCTCCAGTTGCCCAGATCGCCCGCGCCCGGGAACGTGCGGCCCAGCGCGAGGGTGTGGCCGGCCAGGACGAATGCGCCGTCGCTGGCCACGCTCGTCGTCAGCTGCTTCGCGGTCGAATCGATCACGACGCGGCTGTCGATCTCACTCGTGCCGCCACGCAGGTTGTGCGCCGTCAGGCGCAGTTGATACACGCCGTTGGCAAAGCGCGCCGGGTCCAGCGTGCCGAGGTCGCGCAGGCCCGACATCGCCTGGGCCGCGTCCTGTTCGGCGGCCAGCGTGGTCCAGTTGCTCGTGCCGGCCGGCGCGATCTGCAGCTGCCAGCCCATCAGCTGGGCGTCGGCGATGCGGCCTTGCAGCGTCACGGCGTGGTCGATGGTGACAGGCGCCAGTGCGCTGCCGTCGGCACCCCACAAACCCTGCAGCGCGCCCGCCCAGGACAGCTGCGGCGTGGCGTTGGCCGCTGGATCGCGCACCAGGATGGTCGCGGTGCGGGTGGCGCTGAAGCCGTCGGCATCGCGGGCCGTCACGCGCACGGTGACGATGCCCGGCGCCACCGGGGTCAGGCGCACCTGGCCGGCGCCGTTGAGCTGGACCGGGGTCCAGCCGGACGCGCCGATCGCCGCGCCCTGCACCTCGACGGTGAGACCGGACAGCTGCCCGAACGTCAGGGCGCGCACGGACGTGAGCACGGCCTGCCCGGGCAGCACGGCCATGGACGGCGTGGCGTCGACGGCAATCCGCGGCGCGTTGGCGGCAGGATCGGCGACCACGCGCAGCATGAAGGTGGAGCTCGTGGTGCTGCCGAACACGCCGGTGGCGCGCACGGTGACCAGGTAGTCGCCCACCTGGCCCGGACCCGGCGTCCAACGCAGCGCGCCCGCGGCCGCGTCGTACACGGCGCCCGGCGGCAGGTTGTCGAATGCGAGTGCCAGCGCGGCCGTCTGGCCGGCGCCGTCCAGGTCGCGCGCGGCGATGCCGCCGCCGGTCTGCGCGCCGCGCACGACCGGCAGCGTGAATGTCTGGCCCACCTGCAGCGCATGGCTGGAGGACTGAACCACCGGCGGGCGGTCCACGTGCAGCACTTTTACACGCACCGTCTGCGTGGTCGTCAGCTGGCCATCGCTGACGGCGAAGCGGAAGCTGAAGACCTTGTCGGTCGCTCCCATCGCAGTCACCGTGTCGGACGGCGGGGTCCACTCGAAGTAGCCGGTGGCCGGGTCGAAGTGCACGCCGGCCGGGGTGGTGTCGTCCGCGATCAGCGACAGGCGCAGCGGATCACCGTCCGCGTCGCTCGAGAGCAGCGAGAAGCCGAGGGTGTTCCCCTCGTTCACCAGCTGCAGCGGCAGCGGCTGAATCAGCGGGGCGCGGTCCACGTGGGCGACCGTGATGCGGATCGTCTGCACCACTTCGGCCATGCCGTCGCGGGCCCTGGCCGTGACCACGTACACGCCGGCCGGCTGGCCAACCGAACCCGCGTTCGACGCGAACGTGCCCGGGGTCCAGGCGAGCGCCAGCCCGGCCTGGCCGTTGGCGCCGCCCGACGACGTCATCGTCATGCCAGRCGGCAGGCCGTCCACGGCCCAGTGCAGGTAGTCGCCGTCGGCGTCGCGCGCCTGCAACGCCAGTGCCAGCGGCTGGCCCTCGGCGCCGGCCACGTCGACCGTCGCCGCGGCCGCGAGCGGCTGGCCGTTGGCCTGCGCCTGCACGATTTCCGGCACGCCGTTGGCGGCCTTGAGGACGATGCGCAGGTCGCGTGCGGCCACGTTCGGGACCGGCACGTAGTCGACCGGCAGCGGCGTGTTCTGCGGCGGCAGGCCGCTGTCCGTCACGCTCACGCTGACGTCGTACACGCCCGGCGCGGTGCCGGCCGGCGGCGTCCATTCGAGCCAGGCGTGGCCGTAGACGCCGTCGGTGACGATGCGCGCCCCGGCCGGCAGGCCCTGGGCGGCGAACGTCAACGCGTCCTGGTCCAGGTCGCGCGCCGTGATCGGCAGGCGGAGCAGCTGGCCCGGCACCGCCACGACTTCGCGCGGCAGGTCGAGTTCCGGCGCTTCCGTGAAGCTGGTCACCGAGAGCACGAAGGTCGCGCTGCTGCTGCGGACCAGCGCGGGGTCGCCGCCGCCGTCGTCGACGGCCGTCACGGTGATGGTGTAGTCGCCGCGCGCATGCAGGCCTGGTGCGAAGTGCAGCGTGCCGGTCGCGTTCGGGCCGGCCTGCTGGGCGAGCGTGGCGAACGCGGGCAGGCCGCTGACGGTGAACGTGACGGTGTGGCCGTCCGGGCTCGACGCGGCCAAAGGGATGTCCAGCGTGGCCCGTTCGGCCAGGCTGGCCGGCGCCGGCGCGGCGAGCAGCGGCGCGCGCGCGACGTCGTCGATCACGATCGGGATCGTGGTCGTGCTGGTCATCGGCACGCCGTCCGCGCTGCGGGTGGCGCGCACGGTGATGCTGTAGTTGCCGGCCTGGCTGTAGCCCGGCGTCCACAGGATCTGCAAGGTGTCGCGGTCGAACTGCGCGCCCGGGGGCAGGCTGCCGACGATCTCGTAGTCGACCTGGGACGTGCCCTGGCCGCCGCCCAGCTGACCGCCCGCCTGCATGCGCATGGAAGGGATGAAGTCGGGGTTGGCGGGGTCGAACGCGAACACGGACAGGTCGAGCGGCACGCCTTCCAGGCCGTACACGGTCTGCGCCGGCGGGAATTGCGGAGCCACCGGCTGCGACAGCACGTTCAGCACGATGTTGCGGGTCACGCGTGTGACGACCGGGTCGCCGCTGACCGGCACGTAGGTGGCGGACAGCGTGACCGGGATGGTCATCACCCCGGCCGCGTTGTACGGCGGCGTCCACGTGAACCAGCCGGTGGCCGGGTCGAGATAGGCGCCCGCCGGCAAGGTGGTCGCGGTGTAGCGCAGCGTCGTGGCGCTGCCGTCCGCGCGCGACAGGCCGCCCGGCAGGCTGCTCGCGAGCTGCAATGCGAACTGCGTGCCTTCGCGCACCGTCTGGGCCGGCAGCGGCGCGAACACCGGTGCCGGATAGCCCTGCGCCACCGTGATGGTGAAGGCGGTGGACACGGTGACGGTGCCGTCCGTGGCGACGATCGTCACGTTGGCGTAGGTGCCGGCCTGGTCGTAGCCCGGCGTCCAGACGATACGGCGCTGGGCCGCGTCGTAGCTGGCGCCCGGCGGCAGGTTGCGCACGGTGACGGTCAGCGGATCGCCGTCGGCGTCGAGTACGGCCACCGGCACCACGATCGTGTCGCCTTCGGTTGCGTGGATGTCCTGCACGGCCGCGATGCGCGGCGGGTTGTCCGCGCCCTGCACGTGCACACCATAGTGCACCAGCGTCACGCCGCCGCGCCCGTCCTGCAGGCGCACGACGATGTCGTTGTCGGCCAGGCTGGCGGCGCCCGGGGTCCAGTGCAGCGCCGCGCGGCCGCTGTAGCCGGCCGCGCTCGTGGTCACGCCGGCTTCCGGCACGAGCGTGACGCCGGCCGGCGCCTGCACCAGCTGCCAGAAGAACTGGCTGTCGTTGTCCGAGTCGCCCTCGAGCGTCACGGACCAGGCCTCGCCCAGGGTGGCGGCGGACAGCGGCACCGTGCCGGCCGTGCTCAGATGCGTGAGGCCGGTGGTGTCGATGCGGCTGGTCGACGCAATGAGCGCGCCGTCGGCGCCAAAGGTATCCTCGCCCGTGTGGCCGTTGGCGCGACGCCAGCTGGTCGACAACCGCACGCCATGCGCGTCGAAGCGGGTCAGCGTGGTGTTGCCGTGGCCGTCGTCGGTGGCGCGGCTGCTGCTGCCGTCGGCGTACGCGGTGCGTGTTTCGCGGGTGCCGTCGGCGAACCAGGTCACGTGGCCGCTGGTACCGTCGGCATGCTGCCAGGTACCCGACGTGCGGGTGCCGTTGGCATCCGTATCGACGGAATCGACGTTGCCGACGCCGTCGTCGGTGACCGTCGTCGTGCTGCCGTTGTCATGGGTCGTAACGCGGTTCTGCACGGTGCCGGCGCGGGCGCCGTGCACGTCGTAGAGCGTCGTGGCGCCAACGCCGGCCGCGTCGCGCGCATAGGCACGCACGCCGCCGCTGCCCGCCACCGAGAAGCCGTAGGCGCCGCCGCCGGCATCGTACTCGTCGGCGCCGGAGCTGCCGTCCTCGCGCAGCCAGCGCGCACCCAGGCGGGCGCCGCCCGCCGCGTAGCGGGTCAACGACACGTTGCCGTAGCCGTCGTTCTGCATCGCGACCCAGCCGCCGTCCGCCTGGTAGACGTTGGTCCCGGAGCTGCCGTCGGCATGGCGCCATTCGTCCGACGTGCGCTGGCCTTGCGCGTCGTAGCGCACGGTCTGCACGTTGCCTTCGTTGTCGTCGGTGACGGTGCTGCGCGAGCCGTCGGCGTAATGGGCCTCGCCGGAGCGGGCGCCGGTGCCGCTGTAGCTGTCGGTGCCATGGCTGCCGTCGGCCCTGGTCCAGGTGGTGCCCGTCTTGATGCCGTGCGCGTCGTAGCGCACGGTGGTGTCGTTGCCCTGCGTGTCCGTCACGCGGACCGCGCGGGTGCCGTCGGCGCCGGTGGTGCTGACTGCGGTGACGGTGCCGGTGAGCGTGCCGTCGGCGCGGTACTGCATTGTCACGATGGTGCCGCGGCCATTGTCCGTGAACCGGCTGCCGGTGCCGTCGGCTGCGCGCGCCGTGCCGGCGCTGGAGCCGTCCGGCGCATACGACGTCGCGCCCGAGCTGCCGTCGGCGGCCTGCCAGATCGCGCTTGTCAGCACGCTGCCGGCGCTGAACTGGCGCGTCGTGACGTTGCCGGTGCCGTCGTCGACCTTCACGCTGTAGCTGCTGTCCGTGTTGCGGATGGTCGTCGTCGTCGCGCCGCTTGCCGCCACGCGGATCGTGCCCACTGCGGCGGACGCGCCGGCCGCGTTCACGAAGCTGACGGTGCCGTTGCCGGCCGGGTCCAGCGTCTGCAGCGTGGAGCTGCCGTCGGCGAAGCGCGTGAGCGTGGTGACCGTGCGGTCGGCGTTGACGGTGATGCTGCCGCTGGCCACGCGCACGCCCGCCGCGTCGGTGTCGACGAACTGCTTGGCGCCGGTCGCATCCAGCGTGTAGCTGCGGGTGCTGCCGTCGGTGTTGAAGACGGCGCCGCCGCGGGTCCCTGCGGCGTCGGTCCAGATTTCGTCCAGCTTGCGGCCGGCGAGCGACAGGCGCGTGGTCGTGACGCGGCCCTGGCCGTTGTCCGTCAGGGTGCGCCTGGTGCCGTCGGCCAGCGTCGTGGTGACCGCGACCGTGCGGCCCGTCTGGGTACCGTTCGCGTCGAAATACAACGTAATCACCGTGCCCCGGCCATCGTCGTGCCAGCTGCTGCGGGTGCGGTCGGCAAGCAGTTTGCCGCCGTCGCGTGCACCGTCGGCATAGAACGTGTCGGTGCCGCTGCTGCCGTCGGCCGCCGTCCAGCTGTCGCCGGTGGCGCGCGCCTGGGCGTCGTAGCGGGTGGTGGTGGCGTTGCCCTTGCCGTCCGAACGGACGACGGTGCCCGTGCCGTCCGCGTTCACGGTGGACTGCACGCTGCGCTGGGCCAGCRCGGTGCCGCGGGCATCGTACTCGGTGTCCACGCGCGAGCCGCGGCCGTCGTCCGTGTAGCTGGTCGAGCTGCCGTCGGCCGCGCGCCGGGTGCCGGCGCTGGCGCCGTCCGCCGCGTAGCTGTCGCTGCCCGCGCTGCCGTCCGCGCGATGCCAGCCGGACGCGGTGACGCGTCCCTCCGCGTCGTACTCGCGCGAGGTCGTGTTGCCTTGGCCGTCGTCCTCGGCCACCGTGCGGCCGCCGTCGGCGTGCACGGTGGTCAGCACGACGGTCTGGCCGCCGGTCGTGCCGTCGGCGCCGTATTCCTGGCGCACGACGCGGCCGTGGCCGTCGTCGGCCGAGGTGCTGGACGAGCCGTCAGCGTAGAAGGCGACGCCGCTGCCGGCGCCGTCGGCGCCATAGCTGTCGTTGCCGTAGCTGCCGTCGGCCGCGCGCCACAGGCGGCGCAGCAGGCGGCCCTGCGTATCGTATTGCAGGGTCGTGCCGTTGCCCGCGCCGTCGTCGGTCTCCACGCTCGACTCGCCGCTCGTCGCATGCGATGTGGTGACGAGGCCGGCCGCCGTGCGCGCCATGGTGCCGCTCGCGACCTGGACGCCGGCGGCGTCGTAGTTGACGAAGCTGCCCGCGCCGTGGGCGTCCGCGGTACGTACGGCGGAGGTGCCGTCGACCTGGATCGTCGTCGTGGTCACCGTGCCGTCGCCGTTCACACGGATGGTGCCGTGGGCACCCGCGCGGCCGCCGGCGCCGGTGTCGGCGAAGGTGCCGTTGCCCAGGAGGTCGCGGGTGGTCGCGTGCTGCGAGCCGTCCGCGTTGATCGTGCGGGTGGTGGAGGAACCGTCGGCGGCGAAGGTGTCGCTGCCACGCGAGCCGTCGGCGCGCTGCCAGCTGTCCGCCACCACGCTGCCGTCGGCCGCGTAGCTGCGGCTCGTGACCGTGCCGGCGGCGTCCGTCGTGGTGACGGTCTTGCTGCCGTCGGCATGCACGACGGTGCCGGGCGTGAGCGCATCGCTCGCGTCGGCGGCGCCGTGGCCGTTGTCGTCCACGACCGCGATCGCAGGCGGCGTGCTTTCATAGGCCACGGCATACACGCCATGGCTCATGTCGAACTTCGCCAGCTGCGCCGTGCCGAGGGCGGCCGTCAGGCCGGTCGACGGCCCGACGGTGACGGTCTGGCCGGCCAGCGTCGCGCCCACTTGCAGCTTGCCGCCGGTGGAGGCCAGGACCGCCGTCAGGTCGATGGTCCACAGGCTGCCGCCCGTGTTGGTGCCGCCGGCGACGCTGCCGCCGAAGTACTGGCCCGGATCGAGCAGCAGTGTGAGCGGCCCCCGGATGTCCATCGAACCGGTGTTGGTGATACTCACGTCGTAGCTCACCGCGCCCGTGACGTGGTTGGCACGGGTGTTCGAGAACGTCAGCTTGACCCGGTCCGAATAGTTCAGCACCGTCGAGAAGCCGGTGACATAGCCCGCGGCCAGCGGCGCCTCGAAGGCGCTGCGGATGCTGGTCGCCACGCGCAGCTGCCAGCCGCCGGTCGGCAGCTGCGGCAGCGCGAGGACGGCCGTGCGCGTGGCCGCGTTCCACGTCACGCCGCGCGGGTGCAGGGAAAGCACGCTGCCGGTCGACGTCGACACCAGCTCGTAGTTGTCGGCATTGAGTACGCTGGCCGGATCGAAGGCGTCGTCGCCGCTGCGGCCCAGCCACATGTCCTGGTCGAACTGCACCGACACGCTGTTCAGCGGCAGCGCCACCAGGGCGCCGTTCGGGATCGACGCCGCGCTGACGTGCGGCGGTTGCAGCGGGGAGATCTGGTCGATGCTGCCCGTCTCGGCGACCAGCAGGCGGCCGTCGGCGGTGGCGGCGAGGCCCTCGCCGCGGGTGCCGTTCGAGGCCAGCTGCAGGGTGCGGCGCGAGGCCAGCTCGATCATGGTCACGACGCCCTGATGCGGGACGGACTGGTCCCCCTGGGCGACCGCGCGCTGCGGCAGCGCGCCGGATGCGAACAGCAGCCCGGCCAGCGGGGTGCCGGCGCGGCCGAAGGCGATGCTGTCCACCACGCCCGCCAGGCGGTATTCGCGCTGCGCCTGCCCCGCCTTGGCGCCCGTCATCGGGAAGCTCAGGATGTCCGTGGTTGCATTCGGCAGCGCGCCGTTGATGGTGGCGCCGGTCGACGCGACGGCCCACAGGCGGCCGTCCGGACCAAACGCCATGCCGGTCACGTGCGCGTTCGAGAAATGGGTCCAGGCGCTGGACGGATTTTGGGTGTGGGCGTCGAAAATCTCGATGCCGGAACCCGACGAAATATAGATCAGGCCACTGTCCGGATCGATGGCGAGCGCACCGGTGAGCGGCGCGCCGCCCGGTCCGGCGACGGTACGCAGCACGGCGCCCGATTGCGGGTCGACCTGCAGCAGCTCGGCGCCGGTCGCGATCCACAGCTGGCCGAGCGCATCCTGGGCCATCACCAGCACGGGCGCGTCGAGCACGAAGCGCGGCACGGTGGACTGGCCGCCGTTCTTCGGATACGCGAAGACTTGATTGCGGTCGTGGCCCGCGCTCGCGAGCACGGTACCGTCGGCCAGTTCCAGCAGCGCCATCGCGCCGATGTCGGCCTGGCTGGCGCCGAAGCCGCTCGCGAAGCTCTGCAGCGAGAACGGCGCGAGGACGCCGCGCAGGTCGGCCACGCGGGTGCCCGACACCTGGCCCGGCAAGGCGGCGCCGGCCTGCTGGAACAGATCGTTGGACGCATAGGTGCGGTCCTGCGGCGCGTCCGGCGTCTGCGTCGAGGTGGTCACGACCTGGGTGCCGCCCAGGCTCGTCGCGACCTGCTGCGCGCTGCCGTCGTCCGGCAGCACGGCGTTGAGGATCGCGGCGGCCTCGCGGTTGCCGGCATAGTCCGTGGCCGCGGCGAGGAACTGGTAGCTGTGGCCGGCGCGGCCCGTGAACGTGGCCTGGCCGCCCGCTCCCGCCACCTGGCTGCGCCAGATGCTGAAGTTGCCGCCGTCTTCCGCGACGTACACGGTGACGTACCTGACGCCGCTGGCGTCATCGGTCGCGTGCCATTGCACGAGGTAGGTCGGGGCACCGGCAGCGTCCGTGCCGCTGGCACTGGCCGTGAGCGTCGTTTGCGGCGCGCCCGCGTCCAGCGTGTAGCTGATCGCTTGGCTGGACAGCGGCGGCGCATTGCCGAAGGCGATGGTGGCGCTGGCGGTCAGCACGGCGCCGGTCGGCGCCGCATCGGCCGCGGCGACCGTGTACGAGACGAAGCCCGCAGCGGCGCCGGAACCGGCGACGCCGTCCAGCAGGCCGCGGGTGGCGCCGGACAGCACGGCCCCCGTGTTCGGGTCGATCGCCTGCAGCAGCCACGACACGGTGCGCGTGTCCTGGTCGACGCCGCCGGAGACGCGCAGGATAAAGCCGGCGCTGGCGGTGTAGTCGAAATCGCCCTGGAACGCGGCGCGGTCGGCCGGGACGTGCAGGGTCAGGTTGCCGACCTTCAGATCGCCCAGGCGCACGGACGACGTCGACAGGTTGGGGTCGAGCTGGGTGACGATGCGGATCTGGCCCTGCGGCGTGGCCGTGGGGTTGGTGAACGAGACCGTGAACGGCAAGGCCTGGCCCGCCGGCACGAAGCTGGCGCCGTCCGGGTTCGGCTGCGCGCGCGGACCGCGCACGCTGACTTCCGCGCCGGCGTCCTGCGCGCTGGTCGCCTGCTGGATGTATTGCAGCAGGTTGAGCGCGTTCGGGCCGACCGGGCGGAAATCGCCGTCCAGCAGGCCGATCTTGCGGAAGTATTCCAGCTGAGACTGGCCACCCACGAACAGGTTCAGGTCCAGGAAGTGCGTGCTGGACGCGGGCGCGTTCGGGTCGACGTAGTCCGTCGCGTCGGGCGCGAAGGCCACCGGGCTGGTGGCTTCGTACTTGTCGGTGTGGCGCTCTTCGATGTACCAGGTGGGCGCGACGGCGGCCTGCGGGTCACCGGTGAAGGCGGCCGTGTCGCCGTACCACTTCTGGACCTGGCTGAAGAAGCCGAGGATGCCGGCCTGCGTCGTGTAGGCCTGCTGGTCCTTGTTGAGCAGAATGCCCGACGCCAGCATCGCGTTCAGGCTCATGACGAGCGGGTCGCGCAGCACGGGCGGCGCGTCGCCGGCCGGCAGCAGCATGCCGCCCTCTTCCAGCGCGGCCAGCCAGCCCTGTTCCCATTGGGTGCGGTTCGCAGCCAGCACTTGCAGCGACTGCGGCGCCGCCGCATCGGCCAGGATCGCCGTGCGCAGCTGGTCGGCATACGCGGTCTGCTCGGCGATGAACTGCGTGCGCGTGAGCGACGTGGCACTGGCGAACACGTTGAAGCGGAACGACAGTGACAGCAGCTCGTCGCCGTCGATGTTCATGCCCGTGTCGTCGTCGATCGTGTAGAACTTGGACATCAGGCCCGGCTGGATCGAGTCCAGGTCGGACGGGCCGCGATCCAGCTTGCCGCTGGCCGCCCAATCCGGATGCAGCGCGTACAACGCCTGGCGCAGCGCCGGGAAGTCCTGGGCCAGCCAGGCTTTCAAGGCCGGATAGGTCTGCAGGCTGAAGGTACGGTCGATCGTGCCGGCGCCGGCCAGGTCGAACGCATAGCCCGGCGCCAGGTTGAAGCCGCGGATGTCTTGCGCGCCGTCGAGGCCCGACCACGGAATGGACGGCAACGACGCTGCGTTGGTCGGCGTGGAACCGTAGGCCTGGCTGTTGCCGCTGGCGTCCAGCACGGCGCCCGGCGGCTGGCCGCCCACATTCGCGCTGAACGTCACGTACGGGATGCCGAGCGCCGACAGCAGCTGGGAACTGTTGCCCAGGTTGGTCGCGCCGACGTCGAAGCGCACGTAAGGCGTGTCGACGTTGGTCAGGCTGTGCAGCGACACGGTATAGGTGCCCTGCTCGCCCGGCTCAAGGTTTTCCGGGCCGCCGATGCCGACCGTGACATCCGGCTCGATCTGCTGCTCGACCAGGTACTGGTAGGCCTGCGTGACGCTGCTGCCGTCCTGGTTGATCACCTTGACGTCGTACAGGCCATGCGGCACGCCGGACAGGTTGAAGATGGCGCGGATGTGGGTCGCGTCGAGCACTTGCCAGCTTTGCGGCTGGATCTCGAACACGCCGGGGCGCGACAGCTTGACCAGGGCGCCGGCGTTGAAGCCGGCTCCGTAGATATCCATCGTGACGAACGGATGGTCGGCGTCGCCTGTCCCGCCTTCGCTCGGCGTGACCTTGGTGATCGACAGCGGCACCAGGTCGGCGCGCACCGTCACCGGCGTGTTGGCCGCGGTCTGGGCCGAGTGCACCAGCACGTAATAGGTGCCGGCCTTCGTGGACGGAACGAGGGCCGTCTGGTCGGCCGCCACGGCGTCGGTGTAGGCGGCGTCGTAATTGAAGCCGCTCGGGATGTCGCCGTAGCGGACATACACTTCGTTGGCGCCCGATGCGGCGCTCGAATCGAGCAGCACGCGCAGGGTCTGGCCGGCGGCCACCGTCACCTTGTACAACAGCGACTGGCCGGACGACAGCGTGGCCGCCGCCGGCATGCCGACGACGAGTTCCGGCACCGTGACGTGGATCGCGTTGCCGGCCGCCGCAGCCTGCAGCGGGTTGCGGCCCTGCTCGACGAGGTCGTACACGTCCGGACGCACGACGACGTGCCAGTCGCCGTCCATCATCGCGGGCAGGCTGGCCGTCAGCGAGCCGGTGTAGTCGCCCCCGGCGGCCACGCCGCCGTTGTGGTCGACACGGCCGAGCAGGATCGCGCCCGTGGTCCAGGTGGTGCCGCGCGTGAGATAGACGGCGTCCGTCCAGCTGCCGCCGGCGGCATTGGCCGAATCGTTGTGCACCGTGTAGCCGATGGTGATGCTGTCGCCCACCTTGGCGACGGTCGGCACGTTCGCCGTCGTCACCTGCAGGTTGACGGGCGGTGGCGCCGAGATCAGCGTCGGGCTCAGGGACGCGGCCATGTTCTGGGCCTGGTCCTGCGGCAGCTCGATCACGGCCGCCTGGTTCGCACCCCTGGCATTGGCCGGGTTGGTGACGACGAACACGTAATACGTGCCGGACAACTGGGGCGGCGCCTTGAACGTCAGGTCCTGGCTATAGGTGCCGTCCGCCCCCAGGCCGCCACCGTGGGTGGCATAACCGAGCAGCGTGTCGCGCGCCAGGTCGAGGTTACGGTCGCGCGACAGGTAGACGAGATCGGTCCAGCTGGACTGGTCCGGCGGCGTGGCGCCGCCGCGGTTGGCGATCGTGTACTGCACGTGCAGGTCCTGGCCGGCGGTGACCGTRGCCGGCGCGGTGACCTGGGCCACGCGCAGGTTCGGGGGCACGGCGGCCGACACCGGCAGCGCGATCCACGACACGTTCTTGCCCGCGTTCTTGTACATCGGGACGCCGCCGGCGCCGGTGCGGTCGAACTGGGACACGGTGTCCAGGCCCGTGCGGATGTCGCTCGGCGTCGGGTTGTCGTAGTTCTTGCCGATGTCGGTGCTGGCCTTGACGATCAGGTTGAAGTCGCCGCTGATCGAGGTCGGCAACGTCACGGTCGCCGTGTTCGTATAACTCTCGCCCGGCTGCAGGTAGCGCGGCTTGCCGTCCGTGCCCGTGAGCGTGGTGGCGCGTACGCGCATCAGGCGCTCGATCTGGCTGCCGTCCGACACCAGCGGATAATCGCCCGCCGCGATGGACGTGCCGTGCGACAGGAACACGCCGTCGTACCAGCCGTTCACGCGGGTGGCGCGGTTGCCCGTGTTCTGCACGGTCCAGGTGATGGTGACGGTTTCGCCGGCGACCGGGTGCGGGTCGGACACGGTGATCGTGTCGACGTGCAGCGCCGGTTCCTTGTACACCACGTCGATCACGCCTTGGCCGACGTTGTTGGCGGTCCGGGTGCCTTCGTAGGCGACGGAACGGAAGCGGTCTGCGGTAGCCGCGTTGGTGCCGCCGCCCAGCGCCTGGTCGGCCACGCGGTAGTACATCGGGTCGTAGCGGTAGTTCGGGTCGTTGTTGGCGATGACGTAGATGTAGTACGGCCCTTCCGTGCCCGGCGGCGGCGCGACGTTGGCCGTCGTGGTGTAGCTCTGCCCCGCGCCGAGGCCGGCGGCGTTGTCGTGCACGACGCTGGCCAGCAGGGTCGCGCGGCCCGGGATGAAGGTCGGGTCGGAGCTGAAGTAGATGTTGTCGATCCAGCTCTTCGTGTTGTTCCACACCGCCGCGCCGTCGTTGGTGACGGTATAGGTGATCGTGGTCGGCTCGCCCGAGGCGATCTCGGTAGCCGGACCGCGCACGCTGGTCACGCGCAGGTCGGCCGGCGCATCCGTCACGACCGAGCTCACGGCCTTCGCGTTGTTGGCGCGGGTGACGTCGCTCATGTGGCCGAGCACGTCGGTCTGCACGACCAGGTACTGGCCGGTGGCCTGCGGCGCCAGCAGCACGGTGTCGGACACGGTGTAGGTCTGGCCCGTCGTCATGCCCTGGTTGCGCTCGTAGGTGCCGAGCAGCCAGCGGTGCGTGGCCCTGGACAAGTCCGGGTTGTCGGCCAGGTAGACCTGGTCGGTCCACGCGCCGTTGCCGTTGTCGCCGCTGTTGCGCACCGTGTAGCTGAAGCTGTAGTTGGTCCCCGCCTGCGCCGCGGGCGGCGCCTGCACGGCCGACACGTTCAGGTCCGGCACGCCGACGCCGATCACGTCGACGGCGCGCGCCTTGTAGTTGTCGCTGTAGATCGTGGTCGGATCGTCCGGGTTCGCGTTCGAAGCGAGTGTCGTCTGCGCGATCACGTTCAGCGGGTTGGTCCAGACCGTAAGGTGGTATTGGCCGGAGCGCACGTCGCCCGGCAAGGTCACGCTCAGGCTGCCGTGGTAGCTCGCGCCCACGTCGAGCGCGCCGCTGTGCGTGGTCGTCGCGAGCAGGATGTCGCCCTTGCTGGGTGACGGCTTGCCGGTGCTCGTGGTGAGCCAGACGGTGTCGGTCCACGTCTCCTTGTCGCTGCCGTCCGCGGCCCGCGTCGCGGCGGAACCCTTGTTCGTGACGGTGTACGACACGTTGAACGTGGAGCCGTAGGTCAGCTGGTCCGGCGCGGCGACGTCGCTCATCACGAGGTCCGCGAACGGCACCGAATCGACCTGGAACACCTTCGAGATCACGTTGTCGCCGTCGGCCGGGAATTCGTCGATGTTGTTGTTGGCGTCGGTCTGCACGATCACGTAGACCGGGCCGCTGTAGCGCAGCGGGACGGTGAACGACGCGGTCTGGCTCGTGTAGCTGGTGGCGCTCGGCAGGGCCGAACCGTTCGGCAGGCTGGCCACCAGCACCGAGTTCGCGTCGAGCTTGCCGTTCAGCGACAGGTAGACGTTGTCGGTCCAGCGCCCGGTCGCTTCCACCGGGCCGTTGTTCGAGACCTGGAAGCTGACCGACGTCAGCGTGCCGGCCGTCGCGCGGTCCGGCACCGTGATGCCAGTCACCTGCAGCTCGGGGCGCGGCTGCAGGATCACGTTGATCGCCTGCTGCGAATCGAGCGTGTTGTTGGTGACCGCGCTGCCGTATTCGTACAGCGCATGGTTGGCGTTGGTCACGACGCGCAGCCGGTACGAGCCCGTCATGTGGGCCGGGATGCGGATGTCCTGAGTGCGGGTGTACGTGATGCCGCGGTCCAGCGTCTGCGTGTACGTGAAGCTGCCGACCGATACCGGGGCGCCGCCGTTCGTGGGCACCAGGTACAGCGTGTCGGTCCAGGGTCCGGCGCCGGCCGCGTCGCCGTTGTTGACGACGGTCCAGGTGACGGGCATCAGGTCGCCCTCGTGGACGCTGTCCTGCACGGCGATCGACTGCACCGCCAGGTCGGGCGAAGGCGCCAGCGTGACGGCCACGGCGCCCGACGCGCCGCGCGCGTCGCCCGTGTGATTCAGTTCGAACGGCGTGCCCGCGTCGGCGCCCGCGACGAACACGTACCACGTGCCGCTGATCCCTTGCGGGAGTACGGCGCCGAGCGCGCCCGTATAGCCCTCGCCCACGGCCAGCTGGCCGAGGTGGGACACGGTGCCGAGCTGGTAGGTCGTGCCGCCGCCGTCCGGCTGCGACGCGAGCCAGACGCGGTCGCTCCAGTTGCTGCTGTCGGTCACGCCGATGCCGCGGTTGGCGATATTCCAGCTGATCGCCACCGGTTGGCCCGACACCGGGGTGCCGCTGACGGTCACGGCGGACAGCACGAGGTCGGCGTAAGGACGCGGCATCACGTCCAGCGCTTGTGCCGATTTCAGCGTGTTGCCGGCCGTCTGGCCGTTCTGCCACACGGCCTGGTCGGCGTCACTGACGACGAAGATGTTGCCGTGGCGCGCATACGCCGGCGGGAACTGGTACGTGACGGCGCCCGTGTAGCTCGCGCCGGCCGCCAGCGGACCGTCGTGGTGCCAGGTGCCCAGCACCACCGCGTCGCGCGCGTCGGCCAGGTTGTCGGCCGTCGTGTAGATCACCTTGTCGGTCCAGCTGTTCGTGCTGCCCGGGCCGACGCCATTGTTGGTGACGGTCCAGCGCACCGTGACGCTGCCCGGGTCGTCGATCACCTGGGCCGGGGCCTGGATGTTCGATACGGCCAGCACCGCGTAATCGTTGAGGGCGACATCGATCGCCAGCACGCCGGTGTTGTTGACCAGCGCGCCCGCTTCGTCGTTGGCACGGGCCGCGTCGGAGACGACCACGAGCCGGTAGGCGCCGGACGCCGGGACCGGCAGCTGGAAAGTCAGCTGGCTGGCCGCGCTGGTGCCCGCGGCCATGCCGTCGTGGCTCACGCTGCCCAGCAGGACGGCGTTATTGTCCACCACGCCGTTGCGGGTCAGGTAGACGCGTTCCGTGTACGGCCGCGCATCCGCGTTGCCCTGGTTGCGGCTCATCCAGCCCAGCGTGACGGTGCGCCCGCCCTGCAGGGTGCCGGCCGTGGCAAGGCTGTCCACGGCGAGATCCGGCGCCGTGAGGGTGATGGCGCTGCTGCCGGTGCGCAGCGGGTTGGCCGGTTCGTTCAGCGCGTGGCTGGCGTCGGCGCTGAGCTCGAGGCGCCATGCGCCCGGCGCGATCGTGTCCGGCACGGTCACGTTGATGGTCCGGGTGAAGCTGGTGCCCGGCGCCAGGTCGCGCTGCACGCCGGCGGTGTAAGGCAGGTTCACGCTCGCGCGCTGGCCGGTCGGGTCGACGAGGCGCAGGGTCTCGAGGAGGAAGCCGGTGGCGTTCGCGTTGCCCTGGTTCGAGACGGTATACGTCACCTGCACCGTGCTGCCGGCACGCCAGCTCGCGGTGGACGGATTGAGGGTGTCGACGACGAGATCCGGTCGCGGCTCGGGCAGCACGGTCGTCGACGTGGCGGCCGCGCCGACGTTGGCGGCGGCATGGTTGCCGAGGTAGGTGCTGCCGAAGGCGTCGGCCTTGACGATGAAGTACCATGTCCCGACGGTATCGGTCGGCGGCGTGAAGTCGAGGTGGCCCGTGTAGCTGGCACCCGCGTCCACCGCGCCCACGTGGGTCACGGAGCCGAGCAGGCGTGCGCTGCTGCCCAGCGTCGGCGAAGGCGACAGCCAGACCTGGTCGACCCAGGTGGCCGCGTCGGTGCCGAGCGTGCCGTCGTTGCGCACGGTCCAGCTGAACGTCGCGGGGACGCGCGCATACAGCTGCGCCGGCACGCTGTCCAGCACCGGCACGAGTTGCGTGTACGTCTGGGCGATGGCGATCGGCCCGGACAGGCGCGTGTTGTCCGCGCGGGTATCCGGTTCGAGCACGGCGCCGCCGGCGTCGGTGATGACGGCGATGCGGAAGTTGCCCTCCAGGCGCGCCGGGATCTGCACCGACAGCGACGCGGCATAGCTGCCGCCCGCCGCCAGCGGGCCGGTGTGCGTGAGGTTGCCCAGGGTCTGGTTGTAGGCGGCGCCGGCCGCGTCGGTGCCGATCAGGACGACGCGGTCGACCCAGCTGCCCGACGCATCGGCCAGGCCGCCGTTGGCGACGCTCCACGTGACCGTCACGCGGCTGCCCGACGCCGCGCTGGTCGGTGCGCCGACCGTGGCCACGCCCAGGTTCGGATACAGGTGGGCGGTGGTGGTGAAGCCGCCCTGGCTCGCCATCGGCGCGCTCGGATTGCCGGCGGCGTCGACCTCGAACAGGCTGGCGCTGCCGCCCACATTGCTGTCCGGCGTGACCGTGACGACGAAGCGTCCGGTACCGGCAACGCCGGCCGGCAGCGCGAAATTGACGCTGCGCTGGCGCGATGCGCCGGCCGCCAGCACGGTGCCGGCGTCGCCCGGGAACGCGTACGACGTGTCGAGCACGATCGCGCCCGGCGTGCCGTCGTCGTTCAGCCGGCGCACGGTGACGCGGTCCGGGAAATTCGCCGGCGCCGCGACGCGGCCCTGGTTGACGTCGGTCCAGACGAGGGTGACGGTATCGCCGTCACGCGCATCGGCCTGTACGAGACCGATGTCGCGCGCCACCAGCGACGGCCCGACCACGAGCGCACGCACGGCCGCGTTGTCTTCGGCGGCGCTGCCCGCGGCGGTGTATTCCGCGACCTGCTTGAGGGCATCGACGGTGACGCGCAGCTCGAAGCGGCCGACTGCGTCCAGGCCCGCCGGCCAGGTGAGGATGGCGCTGCGCGCCGCCTGGCTGCCCGCCGCCAGGTTCTGGTCCGTGAACAGCTGCGACAGGTCCGCCACCACGGTGCCGGTGGTCAGGTTCAGCAGCTGTACCCGCTCGCTCCACGCGCCGACGGCCGCGCCGCTGCCGTGATTGACGGCGTTCCAGCTGACGGTGACGCTGTCGCCGGCCTGCCAGTCGCTCGCCGGCGACAGGGCGAGGCCGCCCACCTGCAGGTCCGCATACGGCGCCAGGGCGCTCGTGCAGGCCGTCGATGCGACGTTGTTGCCGAGCGCCGCGCCCACTTCCGGCTGGGCGTTGTCGGCATCGGTTTCCACCGAGACCACGAGGTTGCCGGTGCCGGCCAGGCCGTCCGGCAGGCGCAAGCGCACTCTGCGCGCGACCGATGCCCCCGGTGCCAGCGGACCGCTGTCCGCCTCGCGGTACGGCACTGCGGCCTGCAGCACCACGGCGCCGGTGTCGGCGTTGCGCACGACCACGCGCTCGCCGAAGTCGCCGCTGGTCGGCTGCACGCCGCCGTTGCGGGTGGTCCAGCTCACGTCGATGTAGCCGCCCGACTCGATCCGGGCGCCGGCCGCCGCGACGGCCAGGTCGGCCACGGTCAGGTCGACCTGCTGGACGCTCGTGCTGACGTCGATGATGCGCGGCGGCTGCGGATGATTCACGTAGGCCGTCATCGTGTACGGCGTCGGGTCGTCGAAGCGGTGCACTTCGCCCAGCACGATGGTGTAGCGGCCGGACATCGTGGCCACCAGCTGGTCGCTGCCGACATCGTCCAGGTAGACCGTGCGGCCGGCCGGGTCGACCACTTCCACCCGCGCCGTATAGTTGTTGATGTAATAGCCCCACCAGTAGTCGGGGTCCGGACGGCGCGTGACCGCCGCCATGCCGGAGAACGCGAGGAACAGGTTGTCGCCCGCCTGCAGGTCGATCGCGTACGTCGCGCGCACGCCGCTGGGCTGCAGGGTGCCCTGGACCGGCTGGCCGCTCGCCAGCACCGGCACCGTGTCGAGCGGCTGCAACGTGAAGCCGAACGGCGTCGTGCGCGAGTAGTAGCCGCGCAAGCTCAGCGTGTAGGTGCCGGCGGCCAGGGTCATCGTGTGATCGGTGCCGGCCGGGTCCTGGTGGCGGTCCCAGTTGAACGAGCCGCTCGCCAGCGTGCCGCCGGTGGCGCCGTCGCGCAGGTTCCAGTTCAGGGAGTCGGACGGATACACGGCCACCGTCTGCGGCTGCAGCTGCACGGTGACCGGGTGGTCGATGGTGAACGTGTACGCCGCCTCGGGCGTGTGCGCGTCGAGCGTGCCGGTGACGGGCTCGCCCAGCGTCAGGCCGGCCGGCACCACGCTGCCGTTGGCGAGCGCGAAGCCGAGCGTCATGCCGGGGCTTGCCACGGTCGGATTGCCGATCAGCAGATACACCGGGCCGTCCTGGGTGACGGCGAACGGCGCGACGCTCGTGCCGAGCGTGGCGCCGGCCAGCACCTGGCCGTAGCGGTTGAGCAGCGTGTAGCGGCGGCCGCCGAACTGCCCGGCCGTGAACTGGTCGAAGCGCAGCGTGTCGCCGGCGTGCGCGTCATACACGTACGCCAGCGATGCCACGTCCGGCAGCACGGTGCTGAAGGCCTGGTCGCGCAGCAGCGGCGCAGCCGTGCCGTCCAGGCGGCGCACCGTGAAGTCGTAGGTGCTGCTGTAGTAGTTCTGGGTCAGCTTGACGGTGTACGTGCCGGCCGGCAGCCAGGCCGGATCGTCGTAGGACGTCATGTAGGTCGTGCCGCTGGCGTCCGTCAGCGTGAGCGACTGGTACTGCCCGGTCCAGTCGGCCATGCTGTTGCGGTCGACGTACCACAGGCCGGCCGTATCGAGCGAGAACTGGAAGCTCTGGCTGGTATTCGCGCCGATCGTGCCGGCCGCATTGTAGGTGGACTGCACCGGTTCCACGGTGCCGGCCGTACCGACGGTCGCCGTCAGATTGAATGCGTTGGAACTGCCGTCTGCCTGGGCCGGACGGATCACCCGCACCAGCCAGGTGCCGTTGCGGTCGAACGTATAGTCGAAGGCCGTGCCGGACGTCGGGTTCCAGTTGTAGCGTGCGTTGCCGTCCGGGTCGACCAGCTGGACGGTGCCGGTGACGCCGGCCCAGGTGGTCTTTTCGAAATGGAGCTTGTCGCCGGCCATGCCGCCGAGGTTCCACAGCACGACCGGTGCCGCGCCGTCGCTCTGCTGCAGGTTGCGCGGCGTGCCGGCCGAGCGCACGTCCGTCTGGACGGCCTGCACGGCCGTGAACGACAGTGTGCTGGCGCCGGCCAGCGACGACGGATCGACGGCCAGGCTGTAGCTGCCGGCCGGAAGCCAGGTGTACCAGGTGTCCGGACCGCTGCTCACGTAGCGGTAGCCGCCGACCTGGATCCCGTCCGCGCCGATGATGCGCAGCAGGAGCGTGCCGGCGCTGGCACGCAGGTTGTCCAGCTCGACCCAGCCTGCCGTCGTCACGTCGAACGCGAGGCGGGCGCTGTCGACGCGGTTGGGCAGCGTCACCGCTTGGGCCTGGCCCAAGGCCAGCGTGCCGGTCACGGTGGCCGGACGGTGGAAGGTGGCGGTGAAGTCGACCGGGGTCGCGCCGGTGCCGGTCTGTTCGACGAGCATATAGACCGGCTCGCCCTGCGGCGACGTGAACGTGATGGCGCCGTTGCCGGAATAGCCGTCGGCCAGCCAGGTGTTCGATGGGCTGAACAGCTTGTAGTGCAGCTGCGCGCCGGCGGCATCGAGGGCGAAGGTATACGGGAGACCGGACAGCAGGTCGACGCGGTACAGGGCCGCGGCCGCGTTGCCGGGCGCCGTCCCGTGCAAGGCCTCGGCGCCGCTCAGCAGCGGCGCCGCCTTCGCGTCGAGCAGGGCGAACGCGTAGCTGGGCGTGGCGGCGCCGTCGGCGCGGGCGATCACGCGCCAGGCGCCCGGTTCGAGGGTCATGATGGCCGGGCTGCCCGTCTGGCCGGAGCCGATCCACGCGTACTGGTTGCCCTGGGCGTTCTGGACGATGAGCGTGGCGTTGCCGCCGCGCGGATCCAGCACCAGCGTGGTCGGGCGGTCGAGCGTGAACGTGTAGGCGTTGTTGGCGCCGGGCTGCGCGAGCGCGCCCGCCACCTCGTCGCCGAGCGTGAGCGGCACGACCGGATCGGCCGGTGCGCTCACCGTGAGATCGACCGCGCGCGGTGCGGTGTCGTTGTAGTCGCCGGAGATGGACAGGATGTAGTCGTCCGTCGCCGTCACGACCTGGCGCTGGCTGCCGTAGCCGTTCGCCACCATCGTGCCGTCGGAGGCGTACAGGTTCCAGTACTGGGTGGTGCCGCCGCTGACCGCGTGCGGATCGATGAACAGTGCCTGGCCCGCGCTCGCGCTGATGCGGAAGACGCTGGAGGCGCGGCCCTGGTCGCTGGACACGCGCACGGTCGTCCCCGGCGTCAGCGCCGGTATGTCTTGCGCGAGAACGGTGGCGAGGCGGTAGCTGCCCGGCGCCATCCCGCCCGGCGTGTAGCGGATCGCATAGCTGCCTGCGCCCAGCGTGTACCAGCCGCGCTGGCCCGAATATACGCTCGGCACCTGCGCGCCCGGTTCGTCGGTGCGCACCAGCCTGACGTCGTAATTGTACGCTTCCGTGTCCAGCCACATGGTGGTCGGCGCGGCCAGCGTGAAGGTGTAGGTGGCGCGGTCGGCCGGGGTGGCAAGGGTRCCGCCGACGACCGTGCCCGGAGTGTAGACGGATTGCGGGCGTGATGCCTGCGAGACCGTGAACGCGGTGCTGCCATTGATCGGCGTCGAGTACTGGCGCGCGAACATCTGGATCGTGTAAGTGCCGGTCAGCGGCGCGTCGATGGCGAAGCCGGACGAGCCGTAGTACTGCAGCGTGCCGGACGTGACGCTCTGGCCGTCCGGGCCCAGGACGCGGTAATCGTAGTATTGGGCGTAGCCGATCCCGTTCGTCGCCGCGACCCACACGCCCTGCCCCGCCTGCAGCGGCAGTTGCAGGCTGTCGGTCTCGCCATTGGTCCAGGTGACGGTCGTGCCGCCGCCGACGGCCAGCGGCGCCGTGCCCTGGTGCAGATGCGCCGTGTACGAATACGTGGCGCCCTGGTTGCCGCTCACGTAGCCGCTATAGAACGCGATCCGGTACGTTCCCGCGGCCAGGGCGAACGACGGCGTGGAGCTGCTGTTCGACACGTTGCCGACGTTGCGGCCGAACGCGTCGAGCACCGACACGCTGGCGCCGACCAGGTTGGTCAGCACCAGCTGGGCCGGCGCATCGAGCGTCACGGTGTAGTACTGGGCCTGGTAAGCGCCCGTGAACGTGCCGCTCGCGGCGTGGCCGAGCGCCAGCGGCGCGTCCGCGCGCGGCGTCAGCACGAAGGAGACCGGCTGGCTGGCGGCGCCCCACGGCTGGTGCTTGACCACCAGCAGATAGTGGCCGCTCGCGGTGGCGGTGGTCAGTCGCTGCAGGCCCGAGTACGCGAACGAGCCCGCGCCGGCCACGTTGCCGGCGGCGTCATACA
This sequence comes from Massilia sp. P2_C2, assembly GCF_056404615.1. Taxonomy (NCBI): domain Bacteria; kingdom Pseudomonadati; phylum Pseudomonadota; class Betaproteobacteria; order Burkholderiales; family Oxalobacteraceae; genus Massilia; species Massilia sp. P2_C2. Next base: position 94,555 of record NZ_JBFUDR010000001.1, read on the forward strand.
GCGTCCAGTCGTTGCCGCCCAGCGCGGTGGACAGGCGCAGCCACGTGTCCATGCCGCCGTCCAGGTTCAGGTCGAACAGGTTCACGGCGCGGCCGAGGTTCAACGTCGTGTTCCCTGCCAACGGCAGTGCCGTCGTCTCGCCGGCGCCGGACAGGCGGAACGACACGGCGCCGCCGCCGTTGGTCAGGGACAGCCGGTAATGGCCGGCGAAGAGATATTGCGGGACGCCGCCGTCCGTGCGGCCGCTGCGCACGTGGTCCGGACCTTCCAGGGTCCAGTCGGCGTAGCTGCCGCTTTCCCAGTCGAGCGTGACCCAGCCGTCGGCCGCCACGTCGAAGTCGAAATGCTGGACCGGCGCGACCCAGTTCCCGTCCGCACCGGGAGCGAGCGGCGCCAGCGGCGCGTTATCCGGACCGTCGGTCAGGCCGATGTCCAGCGTGGCGGGTGCCGTGCCGCCGGCGGCCGCGACACGGCGCACCAGCAGCCAGGCCGCGCCGTCCCAATGGGCCTGCGTGTAGATGTTGTCGGTGCCGCTCACGGCGTACGTCTGGCCGGTCGCATCGACCGTTTCCAGCACGAAGTCGGCGCCATTGCCGGCCAGCGCGGCGCTGAAACCGTCGTTGGCGCGCAGCTCGACGGCGAACAGGCGCTCCTCGCCGACCGCCATGCCGCCCAGATCGACGGGCGTGCCGGGCGTAGCCGGGGTGGCCGTCGTCATCGGACGCAGCGCCAGCGCCACGTTGCGGCCTGCCGCGCCGGTGTTATACAGGCGCAGCGTGTAATGGCCGGCGGCCAGGAAGGCCACCGGATCGGACGCGGGCCCCGCCCCGCCCTGCGACGGCACGAAGAATCCGCCGGACGACTGGCCGTCCTGCGCCTCGTTCCAGTGCAAGACGTTGCCGAGCGGGCCGTCCAGGCCAACCAGCAGGCCGTCCATATCGGCCAGGCCGCCCAGGCTCCACAGGCCGCTCGCGGCCACGTCGAACTCGATCGACGCGACCTGGTTGGCCGCATCGAACGCGACCGGCACGTCGGTCACGCGCCCGCCGTCCACCTGGCCCAGGTCCTGGTGCAATCCGGTGCCGGGCGGCGTGACGCGCATGTCGGGCGCCACGTCCAGCGCGGCGCCGGTCTCGCTGACCAGCATCAGGGTGTAGCTGCCACCCGCGGCCGGCGTGAATCCAGCCGCCGTGGCGCCATCGCCGGACAGCACTTGATTGCCGTTCGCGTCCAGGATCGTGTAGCGCACGTCGCGGGCGCCGTCGGCCGCCGTCCAGCTCCAGCGCGCGCCGGGTGCCAGGTCGAGGCGGAAGTAGGTCGGCACGTAATCGGCGTCCAGGTGGATCGTTCCCACCGCGTCCGCGCCCAGCGCCGGCGCGTCGGCCAGCGCGACCATGCGCACCTGGGACGTCGTCGACCAGTAATTGCTGAAGCGGACCAGGTACTGGCCCGGTTCCAGGTACCACCCGGACCCGTTGCCGCCGATCCAGCTGCCGTCCACGCCCTGCACGTCCGTCTCGACGTAGCCGCCGCGGCGGTCGGCCATGTACCAGCCGGCCACGTTCACCTGCAGGCCGTATTGCGGTCCGCCCTCGCCCAGCGGCACGGAAATCCAGGTGCCGGCCGGCAGCGCGCCGCTCGGCGCCGCGGGGATGGCCCCGTCGGTGCGGCCGAGGGTCGCGGTGAATGCCAGGCCGGCGCTGCCCGCGCCGATCCCGATTGACAGCGTGAACGGGCCCGCGTGGTAATCCTGGCGGAACGTCACGAGCCGGTGGCCGGTGACTTCATCGCTGAGCACGCTCACGCCGCGCAGGCGGCCCTGGGCGTCGCGCAGGCTGAAGTCCAGGCTGTCAACGCCGGCACCATCGCCCAGGTCGAGCACGAAGTCGCTCAACGCTGGCGCGTCGAACGTGAGCGTCGCATGCTGGCCCGCGTTCAGCGGGCCGAAGGTGACGGGCGTATCGGGCACGACGTCGAGATGCGGCTCCTGCGGTACCGGCGGCGCCTGCGCCACGTCGATACTCGTGCTGAAGTCGAGCGTGCGGGCGCCGTCGGCGCCGGTGTACAGCTCGAACAGATAGGTGCCCGCGGCCGGCGCGACGAAGCTGCCGGCATGCGTGCCATCGCCTTCGGTGAGGTAGTTGCCATTCGCGTCCAGCACCGTGTAGTGGACGTCCGACATGTCGCCGCCGGTCGGCGTGAAATTCAGTTCCTCGCCCGCCGCGAGGTGGAAGCGGTAATACGTGCCCACCCAGCCCGGATCCACGTTGGCGCTGACCGGACCGGCCGGCAGCGCGGGAACCGCGGCGGCGTCGGTCCAGCGCACGGCGGCATCCGCGCTCTGGTTCGTGTACAGGATGTAGTCGCCGGCCGGTACGTGGCAGGACCACATGTCGACGTCGACGAATTCACCTGTGGCAGCATTCTGCAGGGCCGTGTGCAACTCGCCCGCGGTGATGGTGTCGAGCAGCAGCGTGGCGTCGCTGGCCACGTGCAGGCGGTACGCGTGCACGCCGGCCGGCGCGGTGGGCGTGAACGCGCCCAGGACCGCGTCGCCTTGCGGCGCCGGCAGATCGTGCAGCGTGCGGGTGGCGGTGACGCCCAGCGGCACCGGTTCGCCCGACGACGGATTGACGACAAGTGAGAAGCCGTTGCCGAATCCCAGGTGTACGGTGACGAGGACGTGGCCGCTGGCCGCGTCGGTGCTCACGTCGGCATTCAGCCAGCCACCGAGGCCGTCGTAGGCGGCGACGTTCAGCTGGCCCGGCGGCACGCCCAGGTCGACCGTCACGTCGCTCAGCGACGGCGTGTCGAACGCGAGCACGTGCTGCTCACCCGGCTGCACCGWGCCGGCATCGACCAGTGCGCCGAAGCCGACCGGGGTCTGCGCGATAGGGCTCAGGAGGAAGCGCGCGCTGCCGACATCGCCGGTCGTGTTGCCGTACACCTGCACGTGGTAGCTGCCGTGGCGCAGGAACACGCTCGCCGACGCGCCCTTGCTGCCGCCGACGTTCGCGCCGGCGCCGCCGTCGGCCGTGAGCGTCCAGCCCGCGTTGAACGTCGTGGCGTCGTAGTCGTTGGCCAGCGTCCACCAGCCGTCCTGGGCCACCTCGAAGGCGAGCGCGTTGGTCCCGCCCGCGGCGACCGGCACGTCGTAGGTCGCGCTCGCGGCCGGATCGAGCGTGCCGGCGTCGACCGAGCCGTCCACGACGCGCGGTTGCAGGGTCAGCGTCGCGTCGGCGGGCGCGGCGGCGACGTTCGGATCGCGGGTCACGAGCACGTACACGTCCTGGTCGGCGGCCACCGACCAGATGCCGGCGCCTTGGGCGTCCAGCGGTCCGCTGGCCAGCAGGTTGCCGTGCAGGTCGTAGACGGCCGCGCCGTACGCGCCGTCGACCGCGCCTGCGGCGCGCAGCGCGTAGCTGGTGCCGGCCGTCACGTGCGTGCGCAGCAGGCGCATGGTCTGGCCGGCCGCGAAGGCGACAGGCACGTCATGGCCGGCATCGGCGAAGGCGGCCTGGCTGCCGACCGCCGTCGTGAAGCTGAAATCCGTGTTCGGGTTACTGAAGCTCAGCGTGTAGTCGCCGGCGGGTGCCCAGCCCAGCACTGCGGTGCCCGGCAGGGAGCCGTACAGGCTGCGCAGCGGGCCGTTGAACGACACATAATTGTTCGCCGCCGAGCTGACGACCACGAAGTCGTCCTGGGCCAGGTGCATCGCATAGGCCGGCGTGCCGCCGGCACCGTCGGCCTGGACGTCCTGCCCCACCGTAATGACGGGCGCGGACGGCGGCGTCACCGGCACGGCCGCGCGGCGCATGACGTCGAGGGTGGCGCCGGCCGCCAGCGCGGCCAGCGCGGTGACGGCGAGGTAGACCGGGCCCTGCGCCGCGTGGTCCGGCACATAGGTCGGCAGCGTCCCGAACGACACATCGACGCCATACGCATCGAATGCTTGCACGCGCACGTTGCCCTCGGCGGCACCGCCGCCCAGCAGAACGAAGGTGTCGTGCGAATTGCTCGCCAACTGGAACAAGCGGACGTCGCCCGCCGCCATGCCGTCCAGGCCCACGCTCGTGTCCAGCAGGGGCGCGGCCGCGAGCGGATGCGCGACGAAACGAAAGGTGCCGGGATTGATCCCCGCGTTCACGGTCAGCGTGTAATGCCCGGCGCGCAGCCAGGCGGCGTCGACGCCGTTCTGCAGGCCGACCTGGCCGGCCGGCCCCGTGAGCTGCCAGTTGGCGCCGGCGGGAAGCTGCGCCGTCTCGACTGCCCACGTGCCGCCCGCGGCCACGTCGAAGTCCACGGTAGTGCGCTGGCCCGGCGCGGCCAGGCTGCCCGCGAGCACGGTGTCCGCGTTCGTGGCCAGCGTACCGGCCGTGGCGCTGCCGGCACTCCATGGCGTCACGTCGATGCGGCCGGTGACGTCGTCCGCGTTGTCGACGTCGCCGCCGATCCAGACGTAGTAATCGCCCGCCTGCGGCAGCGCGACGGTGGTGAACTGGCCGGCCCGCAGGTCGCCGCCGGCCAGGGTCGCGTTGCCCGGGCCGAACACGCGCCAGTGCGCCCCGCCGCCGCTCAGCTGTGCGGACACGGTGAGCGCGCGCGCGTCGGTGACGTGCACCGTCTGCAGCGCATCCGCACGTGCCTGGCCCGCGGCCAGCACAAGGCCATTCGCGCCGGCCGCCTGCATCAGCGGCAGCACGAGCGGGCGCACGGTGACGCTCGCGGCGGCCGCGCTGGCATTGGTCAGCTGCAGACGGTAGGTGCCCGGCTCGAGCTGCACCGTGCCGCCGTAGTTCGTTTCATCCGCGTTCAGCTGGCCGCTGGCCACGTCGTACCCGGCGGGGCCGGTCAAGGTGTAGCGCAAGGCGGCATTGCCAGCCGCCGACAGCTGGTCGAGCACGAACCAGCCCCGCTCGGCGACGTCGAACGTATAGACGGCGGCCGCGCCGGGCACGGGAAAGTCCGCCTGCAGCGTGGCGCCGACGGTGGCCGTGCCCCGTTGCGGGGTGCTGCGGTAGACCGTGAAGCCGTAGTCCCGCGCCGACGTGCTGTCCGGGCCCTCGATGCTCAGGTAATAAGTGCCGCCGGCGGTCGCCCGCAGCGGTGCGCTGCCGTTCCAGTCGCTGCTGGCGACGACGCGTGCGTCCGGTCCGAACAGGTTCCAGCGCCACGTGCCGCCGTTGCGGTCCACGTCGACGAGGATCTGGTCGCCGGCCGCCGCGTCGAACGCGTATAGCGCGGCCTGCGTGGCCGGGGCCAGGGTGCCCGTCTGGGACTGGTTCACGGTGAGCGGCGCCGCCGCGTCGGTGCCGAGCAGGCGGAAGTCGTAGCGGCCGGTCTGGCCCTGGCTGCCGCTCACGCTCAGGCGGTACGTGCCGCCTTGCAGCTGCAGGAAGCGGTCGTCTGTGCCGACCAGCGCGTCGCTGCCGACCTGCTGGCCCAGGCCGTTCCTGAGGGTCCACTGCAGGCCCGTGCCGCTGACGCCGTCGAAGAAGAAGCGGCTGCTGTCCGTGAGGGTGAACTGGTAATCGTCCTGCTCGCCTGGCTGCAGGATCTCGCCCTGGATGTCGGTCACGCCCGGCATGGCGGCGTCGGGATAGCCGGTCACGGTCGTGCTGCCGATGCGGTTGCCGTCGGCGTCGAGCGTGTACAGCGTGCGGGTGTCGTCGATCGAGCGCAGGTTCGCGGTCAGCTGCGCCAGCGTGCCGGTCGCGGCCTGGCTCGCGGCCACCGTGCGGGCGTACACGCGCGTTTCGATCAGCCGGCCGGCGCCGTCGTACAGGGTCTGGGTCAGGCGGCCGTGCGGGTCGAGCGTGCCCGCGGGGTTGCCGTCGGCATCGAAGAAGTGGCGCGTGACCTGGTCATGCGCGGGGTCGGCGGCAACGGCGAAGCCGGCGTCGACGACGGCCGGCAGCGCGGCCACGTCGGCCTTGGCCGCGTACACGGTGGTGCGCACCGCCTGGCCGCGGCCGTCGTACTCGGTACGCGTGACGGTGCCCGCGGCGTCGATCGCCACGACCGGCCGCCCGGCCGCGTCGAATGCCTGCCAGCTGGCGCTGTCGGCGGGGTCGTGCGCGGGGCGCAGTGCGTCCAGCGTGACCGCGCGCGGCACGCCGTTGGCGTCGGCGAGCAGGCTCGTATCGACGGCCATCGCATAACGCAGCGTGCGCGTGCGCAGGCCGGCCGCGTCAATGGTGTATTCGGTGAGGATGCCGCCGGTGTCGACCTGGCCGACCTGGCGGCCGGCCGCATCGTACAGCATCCAGGTGGTGGCGCCGTCGGACGAGCGGGTCATGACGAGACGGCCGTCGGCGTCATACGCATTGGTCGTCAAGACCGTACCCTCGCCCTGCTCGCTCAGCGAGACCAGGTGGCCGGCGCCATCGTACACACGGGTAGCGACCGTGCCGTCGGCGCGGGTCAACGTCACGGTGCGCGAAGCATCGTCGTAACGGGTCGTGCTGGTGCCGGCGGCGTCCGTGGTGGACAGCACGCGGCCCAGCGCGTCATAGGTGCGCACGATCTGCGCGCCGTCGGGGCCGAGCGTCGACAGCAGGCGGCCGGCGCCGTCGCGCACGTCGATGGTCGTGGCGCTGCCGTTGGCGACACCGGCCAGGTCGGCCGCGGCGACGGCCAGGTAGCGCGTGGTGCGCGCGAGCTGGCCGTGAGCGTCGTATGCGAAGTCGGTGCGCTGCACGTCGGTGCGCGTGGCGGCGCTGCCGGCGGAAGGCAGCGCGTGCGCGACGCGGGTCGCCATGTCGGCGACGGTCTCGGTGCCGGTCAGCGCGGCGGCGCCGGGCAGGACGACGTCGTACGCGAGCGCGGTACTGCGTACGCCGTAGGCATCGTAGCGGTATTCGGCCACGCGGCCGGCCGCGCTGACGACGAAGCGCAGCAGGTGCGCGCCCGGCACCGACGTGTCGTCGTAGTAGTAGCGCATCGTCTGCGGCTGGGTCGGGCCGCTGCCGTCGGTGTCAGGACCGAGGTACACGGTCTCGGACGCGACCTGGTTGGCCGCGGTATAGGTCCAGCGCACGACGTTGCCGGCCCCGTCTTCCGCCTCGGTGCGATTGCCGTGCGCGTCGTACCGGTAGCGCACCGCGTGCGCGAGCGGATCGGTGATGCTGGTCAGGTTGCCGGCCGCGTCATAGCCGAACGCCGTGGCGGCGACCTGGCCGCCGTCGGCCGGCTGCTCGATCGCGGCCAGGCGATCCTGGACGTCGTAGGCGAACACGGTAACGCCGCCGTCCGGCGCCGTCACCGTCGTGCGGCGGCTTGCCGTGTCATAGTCGAACCGGGTGGTGTTGTTCAGCGCGTCGCGCACGCTGGCCACGCGCCAGTCGGCCCCGGCCTGCACATAGGTGAAGGCGAGGCTCGTGCCATCGCTCTGCGTGACCGTCGCGACGCGGTCGCTGGCGCCGTCGTAGGTATAGGCGGTCGCATACACGTTGCCGTCGGCGACGCTGTCGTCGTCCGGCGACAGATCCAGCTCCACGGCGCCGACGCGGCCGGCGGCGTCGTAGCGATAGCGCACGGCGGTGGCGCCGTGCCAGGTGCCATCCGCGCTCAGGGTTTCGACGCGCAACGACGCAAGACGGCCGTCCAGCCAGCCGTACACGGTACGCTCGCCGGCATCGCTCGTCACGCTGGCCAGTCGGCCGGCGTCGTCGTAGTCGTAGGCAAGCGCGTGGCCGCCCGCCTGGACGCTGCCACTCAGGCGGCCGCTCGGGCGGGCATAGGTTTCGACCAGGGCGCCGTCGGCGCTGGCGAAGGTGACATGGTCGGCGGCCAGGCGCGCGCGCGCGCCGTCGGCACCGAGATAGGCGTTGGCCGCCGCGTCCCACGTCAGAACCTGGGCCGAGCCGTCGCCCAGCGTGCGGACGACGGTGCTGCCGGCGTCGCCCGGCGTGCCTTCGAAACGGATGCTGCGGGCGTAGAACCCGAGGGTGGCATCCTGGCCCGGTTCGTCCTGGAACCGGCCCTGGCTGTTATACGTGCGCAGGAAGCCGAGATCGAGACCATGGTCGAGCAATTGCAGGTCGCGTTCGCGCAGCACCAGATTGCCGGTGGCGGCGTTGACGTAGACATCCTGCCCCGCCGCTCCCGCCTGCGCCTGGCCCATCTGGCCGCGCCCGCCGGCCACGTTGGCCGAGCTGAAGTTGATACCAAGACCATGTCCGCTAACAATCCCCACCATATTCAGGTTCCCTTTGGTTTGTCGTTTTCGGTGGAGTCCGGAGTGACGGACTCGCACGCTGCCGACAAGGCATCCGAGGTTTTGGCGAAGGGTTTAGGACTTTTTCGGAAGGCGCTGACAACCGAACCGGCATCGATGGGCTAACCGTGCAAAATAGGTTTTGTCGCGTTGACTGAGCAGTAGGCCCTCATCGGGTAGACTGTTAGCCCCGAACACTTAACGATTTGACATGATAAGCTTCAAAGGAGTGCGCTTTCCGATCGACGTCATTCTGGTTTGCATCCGGTGGTATGCGGCTTATCCGCTGAGCTACCGGCACCTTGAAGAGATGATGGAAGAGCGCGCCGTGTCGGTCGACCACTCGACAATTAACCGCTGGGCCATTCGCTTCTTGCCTTTGATCGAGAAGTTGTCACGCAAGCACAAGCTTAAGGCGGGCACGAGTTGGAGATGGACGAAACGTACATCAAGGTCAAGGGCGCCTGGAAGTATCTCTACCGTGCCGTCGACAAGGAAGGGAAGTCCGGCGATTTTCTCCTGACGGCACAACGTGACATGGCCGCCGCCAGACGATTTATCGAGAAAGCCATGCGTGAGAACGGCGCGCCGGAAAAGATCGCGATGGATAAAGGCGGCGCCAACAAGGCTGCCATTGATGAGATCAACAGCGACATGGCGGTGCCGATCACGGTACGCCAGGTCAAATACCTCAACAACATCGTCGAGCAGGACCATCGTGTGGTCAAGCGCGTGACCAGGCCAATGCTGGGCTTCAAATCGTTTCGTGCCGCCGGCAATGTGCTCGCTGGCGTCGAGCTCATGCACATGATCTGCAAAGGCCAGTTCGCGATCGACGGCATGGGCATGTCGTTCGCCGATCAATTTTATACGCTGGCAGGACAAGTCCGTCTAGTGTAAGCCGAGGTATGCTCGGTAAGGAACAGTCCGTCCCTCGCTCGCCAACGCGACAGAGCCCGTTTCATACCCTTAAAACCTACGCCAGATTAGAACTTCGTCTTCTGTTGCCGCCTATCGAGGGCGCAGGCCGATACAAGTCCCGCAGCGGGTTTTGTACTGATGTTAAATCCAGACACCAGAAAGACAAAAGACCCGCAGCTCTTAGAGCTAACGGGTCTCTTAAATGTTAAAGATTTCTCTAAAACAATTGTCCTGGCGGAGGCGGTGGGAGTCATAATATGGCCGGGAACCCGCATTCTGCCTGGGTTTCGTCGGCCGAGCACTCTCATCATGCCCCCAAATCGGCCCCCAAAATCGTTGGCTAATGTTGGACCTTGTGCAACGTTACAGGATGACGCATGAGGGCGTTACCTCCTCGATGACGGACCTTGGCACCTTTGGCGACACTATTCTGCCGTACGAGCCGGGTGCTCCCTGACAATTGATCTTCGTCAATGCACGGAAGCGCTGAGGGCTCATGGGTACCTTACAATACCGAAGAAGCCACACTACTCCCGTGCTCTGAAGAACCTTATGACCTTAAAACATTCATTCGGCGGTCCCTGGACACAAATCAAACTAGACATGCTGAAGCGATATTTGGTCGCTTTTAACACCGCACTGCAGAACAGGCCAACTGAAAAGAACAGGTTTCGCCGCATTTACATCGACGCTTTCGCTGGCACCGGAGAATGCGAGATCAAGAGTGATCACATGACGGTAGAAACGATTGCTGGGTCCGCCAAGATCGCCATCGACACTGTACCGGCGTTTGACGAATTGCACTTGGTGGACCTCGCCCCCGCCCACGCCGCCGAGTTACGCCGGCTGGCTGCCGGCAAGGCCGCAGTGGTCGTGCACCAAGCTGATGCCAACCAAGCCTTACTCGACATCGTGAAGGGAATCGATTGGAATCGTGGCCGTGGTGTCCTGTTCCTCGATCCTTATGGAATGACCGTGCCGTGGAGCACGCTAGAACTCCTGGCAGCCACGCGTGCGCTCGACGTTTGGTACCTATTTCCCTTGAGCGCGATCTGTCGTCAGGCCGCGCATGATTTCGTCAAGATCGACGACGCAAAGCTGGCTGCGCTGGACGCTGTTCTTGGCACAACATCGTGGCGCGAGGCTTTTTACCGACCCGATTCACAGGCCAGCCTCTTGGGTGGAGAGCCAAGTCTGGTCAGGACCGCCGACACTGGCGCTATCGCGACGTTCGTGCACCAGAGGCTGAACGATGTGTTCAAAGGATGGGTAAGTCCGCCGCTTATCCTCAATACTGCCAGGGGTGCGCCGCTCTTCGCCCTCTTCTGCTGTATCTCGAACCCATCGGAGCGCGCCGTAAAGTTGTCGCAGCGGATTGCTTCGCACATCCTGGCCATGCCGGCGCCGCGCGCGCGGACCGGGAATCTTGCGGCCAAGGCCAACGCCAGTCTGTTCGACTAGAACGTGAACAGCGTTCGCTGAGGGGGCGCAATGATGCGGTCGCCCGGTTTGATCTGCCGCGCCGAGCGGCGCCGCTCGCCAGCCGCTCCGATCACGTGGACCACATCTTGGCCCACCAGCTTTTCGATCGCGTCCTGGTAAATATCGCCGGTAGCCGGAGACTCGTTGCAGGTACTGACGTACAGCGACTCATACGTCACCCCCTCGTCGTGCGCATAGATCACTCTTGGAATCTGTTCCATCAGCGCAGCGATGCTGAGCTCGCGCGCTGGGGCGTCGAATTCGAAGCCAAGTGATTTTTGCCCTCGGTGCTCGTCGTCGAAGCGCGGATCATAACCGAGCATGTTGAACATATTCAGCCCTGCGCCGGCGTAGTGAATAAAATAGTTCTGGTTCTGCCAGTGCACGTTCGTCATGACATCACGCGCCTTATGATGCTGCGATAGGTGGATAAGCCAGTAGTCGCCGTGGCCCTGCTTGTTTCGAATGAAAAACGGCGTGAAGTGTTTGGCGCCGCATTGCTGCACAAGCGAGGTGTACAGCGCAGACTGAATGAAGAGGCGCCAGTCGCGGTCTGAGTTCTTGATTTCTCGGAATGACTTGCCGGTTAGCAGGGTCGGTATGCCGATCTTACGCAATCCGTTGGCGAAATTTGTTTCGTTGGCGTAGTTAAGAAGGGAGTCGACACCGAATGTCAGGATGACTTCGGCCCCAGGCAGCTTGGTCAGGATCTTGCGAATCAGCGAGGTAGGTACCGCGTTATAGCCGAACTGGTCGAGCGCAAAGATCGAACGACCATTACGCGGACTCTTCTTCGCAATGAAAGCGATGATGTCGTCGGCCTGGTCGAGAAATGACGCGTGGCGCACGAAAATGTCGTTGTCAATGCGCTGGCGGTGACCGTCTTCGTTCAGTACCTTGAGGAGGTGCAGATACGCAGGTCGAGCGGCTTCGATGAAAAAATGGCTGACATCGAAGCGCACCGGATGGGTACGCTCCCGATTCACTTTATATTCAGCCTCTCGTACCGCGTCCAGAAATATCAGGGGCGAACCTCGCACCGTTTCCCGGGTATCCTCGTGGTAATACATGCCACCACCGGCAAAGCCGTCAACCAGGGTCAGCTTGAATTCGTCGCGCCGTCCTCCTAACAGTACATGAAAATATTGGGCCAGATAAGCTCGCAGGATACGGTGCTTCGCGATACTGTGCTGGGCGATCGCTTCGAGCCCGTTAGTCCATGTGTATTGGCTCAGCATGCGGTGTTCAAGCGGATGCAGTCATCGGCATTTCGTCATAGGTGCGGCCATTGATGAGGCGGCCATTTGATTTCTTGGCCCGACGCTTTCCGTCCGCGCCCCACCCACCCCATTGCTTGAAGAAGAACGCCGCGCCCTGCCCTTCACACTGTTCTTGAATCGATTCAACCCATTCCTGGCGCATCGGCCGTGCTTTCGGTCCCGATTCTCCGCCAACGATTACCCAGTGAATGCCAGACAGGTTCATTGCTCCCAAGTCCTCCAGCAATGGTTCGACTGACAGAAAGCGTACCCGCGCAGGCACGGTTCGCAGGTGATCAATTCGAGACAGTCCATACTTTCGATCTTCCACCGATACCCCGATCCACGCATTGACCGGCGCGACTCGGTCAGCGAAATATGCGGCCAACCGGTCGGCGCGTTTGGTAAGAATCTGGAAGGTATGCCAATGGGCCTGCTCGATCACGTTAAATACGGAGTCTATGTAGACAAATGGCACGTCCTCGTGGAACAGGTCGGACATGGAGTTAACGAAATAAACTGTCGGCTTTTTCCGTGTCAGCGGATCGCCAAGCCGGTTGGGCAGCAGCGTAAGCTGAAAGCCGTTCTCGTAGCCTAGCGTCCGCATGGCCATCAGCCGCTCCGCCATTTTTTCGGCGTAGCAGTTCTTACAACCCGGCGAGATTTTAGTGCACCCAACCGTCGGGTTCCACGTCATCTCGGTCCATTCGATCTTGGTACCTGTTGTCATATTAGCTCTCCACTTGCAACATTTTATAGTGCAAATCGATCAATCTGGCCAGTGCCTCGCTCTGTGTGAGGTTGTCGCGCTCGCAAATCTTATGCAGCATGTTGAACGCCTCGTCCGGTACCCACGCCTGCAGGCGGYGATAGCCTGTCTCTCGCATGCGATCCCGAAACGCTTTCTGCGCGCCGGCGATTTGTCTTGCACGTCTGTTTGCTCTCTCTACTGGTTGCTTGCTAGCCATCAGGTACCTCGTGGACTGATTACAGTGTAATTATACGCGGATTTGCTCGAATGATGGCGAAATGGCATTCCGGTTTTACGAAAATTTAGGCAAGTAGTCTGCATTCTCGGAGAACGGGTTGGCCCGTCGTTCGGATTGCAGCTGCAGTGCTAGGTCCAATCGAAGGTGACAACGCTTGTCCAATTAAGATGGCTACCCCAGCCGTGGAAGCGCGAGTTGTTCAACATAAGAAGCGATGAGATTCTTCAACTAAACGACACCAACCTGCGTACACTGGCTGATCGCTTATGCGAAGCCGAGCTGTCACCCACGGGTTGTCCAATGTGGTAGTCATCCAGAAGACAACCAACGGCGGCGGAAAAGGGGCTGGATGTTCCCGTTGCTCTCTCCCCCAGCATCGCTATCAACGGGTATATTCCGTTGCAATCCGACCCGTGTAGTAGGCGTGCAGCAGCCTGACGAGCGGCATCGCTCAACGGACAAATCACACCGGTCTCAGTATGGTTTAAGCAACTCCCGGCGGCTGTAAGCTTGTGCACCACGGCTTGGAGCGTTCACCCTCGAGCGAGAACTTGCATGCCCGACCAACCGCAGGCCATGGACGACGAGTTGGTGATATTTGCGCCGAGCGAGTAAGGCGCGCCGTTCAGGACTAGCGTGTCCCGCGCCCTGCTCTTCACGTAGTGCATGGCGCACAACGTGGTCATGTTGCGTTGACTATGGGCCACGACGCTCAGCGGTATGTTGGGGAAGTCCTCGCGAACGGAATCGACCAAGTTCGCCAGACTGGTTGAAGCGAGCATCAAGCAGGAGCGAGCAGTCATCCTTAAGCTGCCCTGCGATGCCCGAATTGAGGCGCTGCAGGCCGATTACCCCGTCCAGGACGTTGCGGCTTGAACCCGTGTCGCGCGTACCACGCGCACTTGAACCGCACGCAAGCCCACTGAGTCGATGCGGGATATACTGTGTTTATATACAGCACCAATCTACTTAACCTGTTACTTTTCGTGCATTTTTGTTGATCTTTTACAAGTATGATATGCACGCTAAAGTTCTTAGCTATGGGATCTTCTCAATAACATGAATTTGTTTTTAAGGACTGTACTTTTTGTTTCCGCTTTAGCACCGGCGATTCTCATCGGCGCGATTGGTCATGCATGGCGCAACGGAGGTGATACTCAAACATGGCTTTATATCGCTGCCAGCCTGCTGACGTGCATTTTACCTTTCCTTATACTTCGAGCGGCAAAACGTAAATCGACTGAAATACCCTTTAGCGCAAAGAAGATTGAATCACAAGAATGGGTGTTGGTGGTAATGGCTGCATCATACCTCGTTCCTGTCGCAACAAAGATAGATGAGCTAGAGTATTTCACTTTGCTGTTCTTCTTGGCCGCAGTGCTGCTATCCTTTCTTGAAGCCATACCAAATCATCCGATCTTGCATTTACTCCGATATCGTTTCTACAAAGTTGAAGGCTCAAACGGCACCGTTTACACCCTAATAACATCGAGACGATTGCTAAATGCATCCGATCTAAAAAAAGTTCGTCAACTATCACCTCAGMTTTTATTGGAAACTTAATGTACACGCTTTTTGCTTACACTCGAGACCCCGGGCAGCGCATAGTTAGATTTGATGTCGATCACGGAGTTCAAGGTGAGTTAACGAGATACCTGGAGACGCAGGTAGAATTCTTTGACTCTGACCGCGAAGTTATAGAATTTGATGGAAAATACAAACCTGATGATCATGAACTCTTAGTCATTAATGAGTTCGAGGATATCGACAACTTAGCCGCTGCGATTACCAGCCCGATCACAATTCCCGTCGCAGATCCGGAGCAATTAGATTTCGATCAAATCAAGGCTCTTTTCTTTGGAAAACAGGGTCAAGATGGGGCAATTTTCGTGTATCTGCAAAGTTTTGATCGTCGCAAACTTATCAGCCGGAGCGGCTTCTCGATCTTTCACTCTCAAAATGTTTATAAGAAGATCGAAGGAACCGGCCTTACCCTAGACAACAAGATTTCCGCAAAGCTTGAGGGACGAAGCTTGAAATTTTTCAGCTTTTTCCATGCCAGCCGCATATTCGATCTCACCGAATATTATCAAGAAGCGACCGATGCAGACATCGTAGATTTTTCGACGCTTCCCCAGGTTGCGGTTAGTGATCAAAATGCTTTAATAGACGCAAGCGATAATTGGGTGCGTCGAAAACTTTGGCTAATCAAGCAAAGCGGAATTCTCGAAAAAGTACCGCCAAGTGACATCCGAAGGATTGCCGGCGAGTTTGGCATCCAAGTGAACTTTGAAACAACTGAGACTGCGGAACGACTGGTCATGCCTTCTGACAAGAAAGCATTGAAAACGCTCTTGCGGTTCTTAGACGAAGACTATTATAAATCACCGCTCTCCAATACCAATTTTATTAGCAATTCAAAACGACCAGTCTGACATCACTCCCTCATGGCGCCATGGCGAACAGTTCCAGCGACAGCTCGCGAATCCCGGACGGCACGTAGACCGATGCGGCCTGCGCCTGCAACATTTTTGCGTACAGCGGCCCCTTGCCCGGCAGCGCAAAGTAATACGTGTTCGGCCTGATCGGTACCGCCGCCGGCACCTGCGGCATGTGCACCAGATCCACGCCCGGCAGCGCGGACGCGACCAGCCGGGCGATATCATCCGGCGCGCCGACCTTGAAGCGGGATGGCACCAGCGCCACCAGTTCCAGCGCCGGCACGTCGGCCCGCACGCCGAGGCAGAGCAGGGTCTGCTGGTCGATCGTGTCGGGCAGCTTGCCCTCGAAATACGAAGGCCGCGCCGCATCCTGGACCAGCGGGATCGACAGGTACTTCGATGAAACGACCGTGTCGACCAGGTCGCGCAGGATGGCATCGAGCCTGGCGAAAACAGGTCCCGGCTGCTCATGGTCATATGCCGGCAGATCCTTGATCCTGACCTTGCGCGAGAACGCCATCAAGCCGCCGGCCAGACCGAGCAGGTCGTGGAACAGGCGTTCCGGATGAAACCTGTGACCTTGGGCGTGATGGTGCAGCGACGCGCATCCCGCGCTGATCGTCTGCAGCAACCAGAACGACGACATGTCTCCGCCTTGCACGACCACGTCCTTGCTCGGCTCGTGCTGCTCCGCGTAGAGCGCGTCGACTTTCGCCTGCAGCTTCTGCATCAAGGCGTCCAGCAGCCGCGCCAGCGCGGGCGCGGCCGCGACCGATATGCCCGGCGCAATGAACGCCGGATCGATCTCGAATCCACCACCACCACCACCACCACCGCCACGACGACGTAGCCGCAAGACGGGAACGCTCACGTGTCCGGCCCGCGCCGCAAGGTGCGGGCGCAAGCACACCTGTTTGGTGAGATACACGATGTTGGAATCCAGCGCCTCCGTGTACAGGTCGGGCGTCTCCAATTCGAGTTGGCGGAACCGCGCCTGTCTGTTGTCCTGTCCGCGCACGCTGGCGAGGTTCCCACCATGGGAATGATAGGCAGGCAGCGCCGCGTAGAACGTGAAGTGATGCTCGTTCGGCGGCAGCTCCGCAAGGTCGACCGGTTCGGGCAGCGGATCCGATCCCGGCGCGTCGTAGGTTTCGCCGTCCGGGAACACCAGCGACAGGGACTCGACTCGCAAGGTGTTGTTGGCCAGTGCCTCCTCGTCCCATATCGCCTCCGCCGTGAGTCCCCACGCGTACGGGTGCAGCGCCGCCGCCATCCGGTGCACGCGCGCCTCGTGGTAGCGGTCCTGCTGCTGGAAGTGCTGCGGACGCAGCGTCACCCCTTCCGTCCACAGGATCTTCGATGGTGTCTTCATCTGCCGGCTCCCGGTTCATGACTGACTCAACCATCATGATCCGCGCCGCCCGGCGTAAAAATCTTGCGACCAATCAACCAGCGTGTTTTCCGACTGTCAATAATGACGCTCTCGGCCACGTTCCCGACGCCTAGATGAAAGACCTGCTTCCTCATTACGAGCAAGAGCTGAGCCTCCTTCGCCAGCGCGCGGCGGAATTCGCGACGCGGTATCCCGGCCTGGCGTCGCAACTGCAGATCGGTCACGGATCCGTTKGCGACCCGCACACCGAACGGCTGATCCAGGCCACCGCGCTGCTTACGGCCAGGGTCAACAAATCCCTCGACGATGGATACTCGCGGTTCACCGAGTCGTTCCTCGACACCCTGTTCCCGCACTACCTGCGGCCCTTCCCTTCCTGCGCGATCGTGCAGGCCAGGCTCCCTGCCGAAGCGAAGTCCGGGCTGGTCATCCCGCGCGGTACCGAACTGCATGCCGCGCCGGTCGGTGGCGTATCTTGCCGGTTCAGGACGTGTTACGACATCCGCCACTTGCCGGTGCGGCTGCCGCAAGTCTGCTTCAATCCAGCCCCGGCCGTCCCGCCGTCGATTCGCGTGCAGGAAGGCTGCGGAGCCAGCCTGGACATCGACCTAGAGGCGGCCGACCAACAAGCCGGCTTCTCGCCCCTCACGGACACGGCCCTGCGCGTCTACCTGGACGGCGAGGCGTCGGTGGTCGCTGTCACGCGCGACATCCTGGAAAGCCGGGTCGCCGCGGCCTGTATCGAGACCGAGGCCGGCGACTGGACGCGACTGCCGTGTGTACCGGTGGCGGCTGTCGGATTCGCCGACGACGAGGCGCTCGTACCGTTTTCGTCGCGCTCGCACCCGGCCTACCGTCTGCTCACCGAATACTTCACGTTCCCCGAGAAATTCAATTTCATCGACATCGACCTGGCGAAGATCCTTCCGCACGTGCCCGGGGAATGCCGCCGCTTCACGCTGCACCTGTTCCTGGCCGACGTACGCGCGGATTCGCACGAGGCCGGACTGCTGTCGACCCTGTCCGCGAAAAACTTCCTGACTGGCTGCTCTCCCGTCGTGAACCTGTTTCGCCAGAGCGCCGTGCCGATCCTCGTCACGCACGAGCAGGCCGACTATCCGCTGCTGTCCGACGCCGAGCATGCCTGGGCCTACGACATCCATACCGTCGATGCCGTCCAGATGCTGCGCCAGGACGAACAGGGCACGTCCCTGACCGAATTCCGACCGTTTTATTCCCTCCGCCACGGTCAGGGCAAGGACAAGCGGGGCCACTACTACGTGGTACGGCGCGACGACAGCTTCGATGCTGGCCACGAACACCGAATCGCGTTCGTCGACGCCGATTTCGATCCGTCCCGCGGCGAACAGGCTACCGTGTCGGCGGAACTCACGTGCACCAACCGGGACCTGCCGTCCCGGATCGCATACGGCCAACCGGAAGGCGACCTGTCGCCACCAATCGGCTGGGCATCCGGCGCCAACATCAGGTTCGTGCGCAGGCCGACCGCGCCCCGGCGCTTCGCCACGACGCCGGCCCTGCAGTGGCGGCTGCTCTCGCACCTGACGCTGAACTTCCATTCGCTCGTGCAGGAAGGGCTCGAAGGCTTTCGCGAAATGCTGTCCCTCTACGACCTCGCGCGAACGCCCGCCACCCGACGGCAGATCGAATCGATCGTCGGCCTGGCCCATCGACCGACCACGGCATGGATCAGGAACAAGCGCGGCGCCTCGCTCGTGCATGGCATCGAGGTGCGCATCACGGTCGATGAGGACGGCTTCGTCGGCAGCGGCCTGGTGCTCTTCGCGCGCGTGATCGAGCGCTTCCTCGGCCTTTACGTGCAGATCAACAGTTTTACGCAACTGGTCGTCCTGTCCGACCAAACAGGCAAGGAACTCCTGCGATGCAAGCCCCGCAACGGCGACCTGTACCTGGCGTGATCGCGCGCCTGGCGGCGGCGCCGTACCGCTTCCAGTTCATGCAAGCGTTGCGCCTGCTGCTGATCTGGCTGCGCCGGGAAGGTGTTCCTCCCGAACGGGCGTTGCGCCACATCCTGCGCTTCCGGAACAGCCTGTCCCTTGCCTTTCCAGCCAGCGAGATCGAGTCACTCAGCATCGACCTGGCTGACGACGCCTCACGAGCCCCCGGCACCGTAACAGGCATCCAGATGACGCCGGCTTTCATGGGCCTGCTAGGCGCCAACGGCACGCTACCGCTGCATTACACGGAGTGGATCGCGGCTCACGAATACGCCGAAGGGGACGAATCGATCCGTGCCTGCCTGGATCTGTTCAGCGACCGGGTAATTGGGCTGTTCTTCAGGGCGTGGACCAAGTACCGCCCCGAGCACGCCATCGATGTCGACGGTGAGGATCCATATCGTCCACTGCTGCTTTCGCTCGGCGCCCGCCCCGCCGCGCAGCCCCGAACCGAAAGCGACGGATTCGATCCGCATGGCGACGCGATGGCCTTCTACATCGGCCTGCGCCGGCAGCGGCCGATGTCCGCGGCTGCCCTGTCCTGCATCCTGCCGGACTACTTCGGCGTGCCGATCGCCATCGAGCAGTTCGTCGGCGGCTGGGACGATATCGCGGACGACCGGCAATGTCGCATGGGCGGAAACAATGCCACGCTCGGCCACAGCGGGGCACTCGGCGTGCGCGCCTGGCGGCACGACCTCGGCGTCACGCTGCACATCGGGCCGCTCTGCAAGGCCGACTTCGAGCGCTTTCTGCCCGGCACGGCCGGCGCCCGTGCGCTGGAAGGGATATTGGCGCTGGTCGGCATCCCCGGGCTGCGGTACATGGCGCACGTGATGCTCCGGCCGGAAGACATCGCGGCCCTGGACCTCGTCGGCGGTGCGAAACCGGGCAAGCGGATCGGCTTCGACGCGCGCCTGGGCGTATCCGGCAAGGCGGCCGACGTCCGCTACCTGTTGCGGCCATCGTAGAGCTTGCTTCACAGACTTTTATCAATACCTCGGCAATTTCTTTCTCTACATTCTGGTCTCTTGAAGACGGCATGGGACGGGCAAAATGAGAAGAGCGGTATTTCATGGTGCGACACGGGAACTGGCGGCGCTGGAAAGCGAACAACACAACCGCCTACTGCGGCTCGCCTTCCCAAGGGACGACAAACCCGACGACGCCATCATGCTCGCCAACAGGCTCGTCGCCGAGGAAGGCCTGTCGCGCGACTTCCGCTACAAGGTCGAGGTCCTGTCGGACAACGCGCGCATCCCGCTCAAGAACATGATGGGCAAGATGGTCACGGTCTCCCTCGTGCGCGAGGACGGGACCTTGCGCCACTTTAACGGCTACGTGACCGAGTTCCGGCTGATCAAGGCCGACGGCGGCTATGCCTGGTACAGCATGGTCCTGGAACCGTGGCTCGCCTTCACCAAACTGCGCAAGAACTGCGCCGTGTTCCTGGAGCGGACGGTCATGGGGATCACAGAGGAGATCTTCAACCAGTACCCGCAGCGCGACTGGAAACTCGAGCTCTACAATCAATACGAGCCGCTCAGCTGCGCCATCCAGTACGAGGAGACCGACCACAACCATCTGCACCGCCGCTGGGAAGACCTCGGCCTGCATTACTGGTACGAGCACCGCGCGGACGGCCACACGCTGCGGATCGGCGACATGACACAGATGCAGCGGCCTATCGAGCCGGGCGGGAACGTCGACGTGCCGGACGAGATCCCATTCCGACGCAACGCCGGTTCGGGCGAGGCGGACGGCATCCACGAATGGCAGCCAGTGAGGAAAATCGGACCGGGCAGCACCACGATCGGCGGCTTCAACTACAAATGGCCGCGCCCGCAGGCGCAGACGCGCAGCTCGAAAAACGACCAGGGCTCGGCTCCCCGGCTGGAAGTCTACGAAAACAGCGGCGGCTACACGTTCGCCTCGTTCGACGCCGGCGACAAGCTCGCCAAGCGACGCATGGAGGAACGCGACGCTCCAACCCAGTATTTTGAGGCGTCCGGCAACGACCGCACCGTGCAACCCGGCCGCAGCTTCCGGCTGGGCGGCCACTTCAGCGGCGCGCCGCGCCCGGTTCGCCACGACGAGCCGCCCAGGACGTCGATCGACAGGCGCGAATACGTGATTCTGTCGGCCGTCCACGAGGCCAGCAACAACTACCAGGCCGGCAGGGACGCAAAGTCGGAGTACGCATGCTCATTCACGTGCATGCGCAAGGACATCCCCTGGCGGCCGGGCCGCGGCTTCAACAGCCATGCTGTACTGATGCCCGGGGTGCAGACCGCGATCGTGGTCGGACCGTCCGGCAGCGACATCCACACCGACGAATACGGTCGGGTGAAGGTGCAGTTCCACTGGGACCGCGACGGCAAGGGCAACGGAAACAGCTCGGCCTGGGTGCGGGTGGCCAGCGTCTGGGCCGGCAACGACCTGGGCTTCATCGCCCTGCCCCGCGTTGGCCACGAGGTGGCGGTGCAGTTTGTCGCCGGTAACCCCGACCATCCTATGATCATCGGCCGCGTGTTCAACAGCGACAACCTGCCGCCATGGAAGCTGGGCGGACAGCAGGCCCTGTCCGGCCTGCGCAGCCGGGAATTGACGCCTGGCGGCGGCAACTCGGCGGGCGGGCGCAGCAACCACCTGATCCTCGACGACACCAACGGGCAAATCCAGGCGCAACTCAAGAGCGATCATCTGCACAGCCAGCTCTCGCTCGGGTACATCACGCGGATCGAGGACAACCGCGGGCGGACGGATGCGCGCGGCGAAGGGTGGGAACTGCGCACGGACGGGCACGGGGTCGCGCGCGCGGCCGAGGGCATGCTCCTCACCACTGAACCGCGCACGCAAGCGCAGTCGCACATCAAGGACATGGGCGAGACCGCGGCACGCCTGAAGAGCGCGCAGGTCCTGCACGACGCCTGCGCGTCGGCCGCGCTGCAGGGCCTGGCGCAGGAGAGCGGCCAGCAGCACGACGTGGCCGACGCGCTCAAGGCGCAGAACGACGCCATCCTCGGCGCCGGAAAAAAATTTCCCGAGCTGAGCGAGCCGCACCTGGTGCTATCCAGCCCGGCCGGGATCGAGACGACCACGGCGCAGTCAACCCATATCGCGAGCGACCAGCATACGGCGCTCACGACGGGTCGCAACCTGTCGGTAGCCGCAGGAGAGAGTTTCTTCGCGAGCGTGAAGGAGACCTTCCGGCTGTTCGTGCACAAAGCCGGCATGAAACTGGTCGCGGCCGCTGGCAAGATCAGGGTTCAGGCGCACGACGACGACGTCGAGGTCATTGCCAACAAGGTGCTTTCGCTCATCAGCCAGTCCGATTGGATCGACTTGAAGGGAAAAAAGGGCATCCGACTGCACGGGTCCGAATCCATGGTCGAGATCAGCGATCTGGTACAGGTCTTCACGTCGAAGCCGGTGCAATTTCATGGCAACCTCGAGACGCTCGGACCGAAGAACATGCCTCAGCCGGCCGCCGAGCACAAGATCACGGTCACCGATCCGCAGTCCCCGCAGGATCCGATGCACCTGGTGTTCACCTTGCACAGCACAGCGGGCGGGCGGCCGTGGTCAAACATCCCGTACACGCTGCTCAAGGGCGGCGCCAAGGTGGAGGACGGGATCACCGACGACCTGAGCAGGATCGCAATCGAACACCACGCGGGCCCTGCGAACTATCAGGTCCAGCTTCCGAATGGCCATGTCTACGACCTGGCGGCCGTTCCACAGTTCGAGCCGGCGGGTTCCGAGACGCATCGCGAGCAGACGTTGTCCAACGCGGGCGCACGCGCGATCGAGGGAACGACCGCAAGCCGCGCACATCACTGAAAACCGAAGCAGCAGTTCCACCGAAAGGAGCCACATGTCTGATCCGATCACACGCGCCGAGAAGGTTCACATCGATGAACGCAGCCGCCAAGCGAAGAGCACCGGTCAGTGGTTCCTCGAGAACCGCACGGCGACCCACCCGGTTACCCACAACAATGAGCTCACGATCTTCATTTGCGGGGAAAAAGCTTTCGAAGACATCGCAAATCACATCCGGAACGCGAAACATTCGATCGACATCATTGCCTGGGGTTTCGATCCTGGCATGGAACTCGTGCGTACCGGGTCGACGTGGCCGCGTGGGGAGACATATGGCGACCTTCTGATCGCCGCGGGCAAGCGCGGCGTCAAGGTTCGGCTGCTGGTGTGGTATAGCAGTCTGGTCGGCGGCTCGACGCAGAACATGCCCGGCTATACGCACGGAACGAACCCATGGCGTATAGTAACGACCGGTTCTAACGAGGCCGGAAATATCTCGGCCCAGCGCAGTCTCTCCCTGCTCAAGGAGCATTATTACAAAAGCACCGCTGGCAGGAACCTGATGTTCAAGGGCGCGAGCGGGTGGCGCAGCGCGACATCGGACGACCTTCCCCTGCTGGCACGGGAAGAGTACTGCAACAGCTGGTACAAGRCCGCCTTTGCAGGCCTGTTGGAGAATGTCCACGTCCGCACCCGTGCAGGGGATCCCGGTTCGATCGAAAAGAGCCTGGCGAGTGAAAAATACCAGCCCGGTGGGCTGGGCGAGCTGGAGGTCGAGCGCACCGGGATGGTGAGGGTCGGCACCCATCACCAGAAAACGATTCTCATCGATTACAACCGCATGGACGATGGCTCCCGGGCCGTGGGATATGTGAAAGGGCTGAATTCGGTAACGGATTATTGGGACACCGAATCGCATCTCATCGAGGATCCACGCCGGGAAACCGGCGGCGAGCGTGAAGCCGGCGAGACCATCCAGGTCGAGAAGAACCGGTCCGTATATATCGGGTTCGGGACGTTCAAGCCCTACCGGGATTACGCCTGCCGCATCGACTCAGGTGGGGCACTGACTGCCGTGTACGCGAATTTCGCCCGTGCCTGGGAACGGATCGGCTACGACTTCGACGATCCGAATTACATTCCATCCGCAATCAAGAATAAGGTCCGGCAGGCGTCGCACTCTTCGGTGCAGATCGTTCGCACCCAGCCGCAGGAGCAGGAGCAGGACAAGACTATCAAGGAAATGTACTTCCTTGCTACCGATCAGGCGGCGCTCGCCTCCGGATATCTCTACATCGAGAACCAGTATTTCCAGTACCAGGAATGGTCCGAGCGGCTGATCCAGGCGCGCAAGAACGTCATCTCCGCCTGGAAGGCGGGCGCCGCGAAAGCGGGCAAGAGCAAAGATGATATGCCGCTCATGCATGTGTTCATCGTGATACCGGTACCTGAACGCGAGCAGATGGTACCGCGCACCTATGACACCCTCGCCGTGCTCGGCCAGCAATCGACAATGGCAGGGCAGTCCGAGTTCATCGACAGTCAAAACAAGAAACCGCAGACGCGCCTGGCGTACAACGAATTCGGATTGCCGACCTGCGTGGGCATTGCTAAGCCGGCAGTCGTTGAGTACGCCAATCGCATCGACAAACCCAGCATCGACGCCCTGGAAAAACAGTATGGTCTGAAGGTGGCCGTCTCGATGCTGCAGACCAGCGGCCAACCCGATCGCCGCATGCGCTATCGCGAAATCTACATCCATTCGAAGATGCTGCTGATCGACGACACCTTCATCAGTTTTGGCAGCGCAAACCTCAACCAGCGCAGCATGTCCGTGGACAGCGAGATCAACTTTGCGACGAACGATACCAGGCACGCGACCGACTTGCGACGACGAATCTTCAGCCAGCTCAGTGGCGGCGAGTTTGATGGAAAAGGTGGAACACGCGATGACATTTCTGACACCTACAACGACTGGATTGCGCGAATGAAGACCAACTTGAAAGCAAAGCGCGAATCACAAGCAATGAAGGGTTTCCTGCTGCCGCTCTGGGACAATCGCAGTGCCACGTACAGACTGGGCTGACGATGAAAGCACCTTACTTGCGTACGCTGTCCTACGGCATACTTCCAGCGGTCGTTGCCGTCTGCTTTTTCATGGGGTTCAAAGTGCCACACGATCAATACAAGGCCCAGCAGGCTTTGCCTCGAAACGAACAACTCCCCCTCTTCAATCCGCACCGTACCGCCTTCACCTGCGAGATCGAAGCGACCAAGGTGCCGCCGATCGATGCGCAGGCCGACGCATGGTTCCGCGAGGCCCGGGCGCTGGAGGACCCCGACACGTGGGAAGAAGACCGCGACTACAAGAAGATCGTCCAACTTACGCGCGCCGCGGCGGAGCTACGGCACTGGAAAGCGATGCTCAACCTGGCCAGCCTCTACTTGGAGAAACGCGATCCGCCGCACGGCCCAGCCGACGCCTTGGCGCTCGTGGAGGAGGCAATGCGGCTGGGCATTCCTGCGGCCTACGACAGAATGGGGATGTACTACATGGAGGGCGTCGGCGTGCCGGCGGATGCCACCAAAGCCTTCGCGTTCTGGCAAAAGGCAGCGGAGATGGGCAGCCCTCACGCGATGGCGTATCTCGGCGATAAGCTGGCTGCGACGTGGGATAGCCCGGCGGATGGATTCTGGGCCAACATTCCAGTCGCCAGCAAGATGCTCGAATGCTCTCTTGACCAAGGATACGGCCCGGCAGCATACAGTCTGTTCACTCTCCAGGCATGGCCGCGTTCGAGCGATGGTAGCCGGTCCGGGCCCCGGACCGCCGCAACTAAGGCGCTGGCGCTGCAGACGCTCCAACAGGGTGTCAAGCTGGGCTGTGCAGACTGTGCGAACCAATTACGGGTTGAATTCGATCACCCGGATGACCTTGCCGACATGCTGGTCCCGCACCTGGACAAGGCTCGTTCAAAGCGCTACTCGGTTTTGACAAACGCGCTTCAATCCAACCCGGATCTGCGTTTGCCCAACCTGGACAAAATCCTTCCATTGCCGCCGGCTCAGCTTCCCCAGTGGAACGGAGACAAGAATACCTTGATCGAAGCCGCGAAAGGCGTCACGCCCCGGCTGCCGGTGTCCACATCGAGCGCCGCATCGCAGCGCGACGGGCGTGCGCATGTCGACGGCGCCTACGACCTACGTCCGTGCGGCGACACGACGTCGAGCGGCACGGCACCGTGCGCCGGATACTGGGGTCCAACGGCGCCCGGCGGTTCGGCGCAGTTGCAGGCGCACCTCGCGAGCATACCGCCCGGATTGTACCGGCCGGGAGAGGCCTTCGACAAAGTGCACGTACCTGCCTCGACCGGTGCGGCCCCGGTCGGCAGCCTGGTGTGGCAGCGCTTCGTCACGGTGCACCGCGCCCCCCCCTCGGTCGCGCCGGTCGCTGTGACCGGTATCACGCGCGAAGTCCCCTTGGCGGAGCCGCGCTTCTCATGTGCTATCGGCAGTCCCTGTCCAGTGACAGGCGTGTGGCAGCCGTGGCTTCCGTCCCGTCATCCTGCACGCGTTGCGCTCAACCAGCCGTGGCGCCAGGCGTGGCTGGTCGCAGGACAGCATTTTCCGAATCCATGGCATGGCGAGCAGGCGCCTTTCGATCCCGCGGAACTGACGTGGCACCTGATGGAAGGCGCCCCGTCCTCCAACACATAGGGGGCATGACTGAATGAAGCCGCAGGGGCTCGCGCGATGGCGGGCTTCCTGCCGACGCTCTCGGACAACCGCAGCGCCACATACCGATTGGGCTGACGATGAAAGCACCATACTTGCGTAAGCTCTCCTATGGTGTACTTGCAGCGGTCGTTACCGTCTGCTTTTTCATGGGATTCAAAGTGCCGCACGATCAATACAAGGCCAAGCAGGCGTTGCCTCGAAACGAAAAACTCCCCCTCTTCAATCCACACCGGACCAGCTTCACTTGCGAGATCGAAGCGACCAAGGTGCCGCCGATCGACGTGCAGGCCGACGCATCGTTCCGCGAGGCCCGGACGCTGGAGGACCCCGACACGTGGGAAGAAGACCGGGACTACAAGAAGATCGTCCAGTTGACGCGCGCCGCGGCGGAGCGGCGGCACTGGAAAGCCATGCTCAACCTGGCCAGCCTCTATCTGGAAAAACGCGATCCGCCGCACGGCCCGGATGACGCCTTGGCGCTCGTGGAGGAGGCAATGCAGCTGGGCATTCCTGCCGCCTACGACAGGATGGGGACGTACTACATGCAGGGCGTCGGTGTGCGGGCGGACGCCACCAAAGCCTTCGCGTTCTGGCAAAAGGCCGCGGAGATGGGCAGCCCCCAGGCCATGACGTACCTGGGCGACAAGCTGGCCGCGACGTGGGACAGCCCGGCAGATGGATTCTGGGCCAACATCCCGGTCGCCAGCAAGATGCTCGAATGCTCTCTTGACCAAGGGTACGGTCCGGCAGCATACAGTCTGTTTTATCTCCAAGCATGGCCCCGCTCGCCCGACGGCAAGCGGTCCGGTCCGCGCACCGCTTTGACCAAGGCATTGGCGCTACAGACGCTTCAACAGGGAATAAGGCTGGGATGTGCAGATTGTGCGCGGTTCTTGTCAATCGAATTCGAGCACCCGAGCGACCTTGCGGACATGCTGGTCCCGCATTTGGACAAGGCGCGTTCCGAGCGCTATGGAGTTCTGAACCACGCCCTGCGGTGGGACCCGGATCTGCGATTGCCCAACCTCGACAAGATCCTTCCATTGCCGCCGGCTGCGCTTCCCCAGTGGAACGGAGACAAGAACGCGCTGATCGAGGCCGCGAAAGGCGTCACGCCCCGCCTGCCGGCATCCACACCAAGCGTCGAGTTGCAGCGCGACGGGCGTGCGCACGTCTGATGGGAGCCGGCTCGTCTTCCAACACATAAGGAGCAAATAGCATGAAGCATCAGGGACGCGGCGTGATCCGCATGAACGACAAGACCGACCACGGGGGACATGTCACGGCCGTGTCATCCGGCACAATTGTGATGGGCGTAGAAGCTGCGCTGGCCGGGGACATGACCACGTGCCCGAAGTGCAAAGGCGATTTCCCGATCAAGCCGGACGGTGCTGGCGCCCGTCACGAGGGCCGACCGTATGCCTACGACGGCGATGTAACGGCATGTGGTGCGAAGCTGATTTCATCGCTGTAATCTCCAGGTAATTCCGCTTTCGCCCCCTCAACCGCAGATCACATCGTAGATTTGAGAATCCATCAAATTGTGCCCCTACCGCACGATTGAACTCGAACGCTCTGCTCGTATCAATCGGGAAAAAACTCAGCAATATTTCCCCACGGTTCCGTCAGGTTGTACACAGCATTCAGCTCCAAATACGGTGTCTCGAGAATGTCCGGGTCATACATCGGTGGCCTGATCTGCCGAGAAGTCGGAACATTCATCCTGCACTGCTCCGCGTCCTCTCGCAGGGAATGATGCGTGCGGCAGACCAGTGGCCGGTCCTCGTAAACGGAGCACTGATCGTTGACGAGGAACGGACATGGTCTGCCATTAAATTTCTCGCCTTCGGCGGCCACCAGATCTCGCGACCGGAAAGCCACGCGCGTCATCTTCCGCCCAGATACCTCGGCAAGGCGAATGGCTTCGTGCTCGTAGATCATGGTGTTCATGTGGCAGCAATGACTGCACCCTGGCTTGCAGGGGACATGAGGCTCGAGCGCAGAGGTAATCCGGTTGGCGATGGCGATTACCTTCCTTCGTTTGGACCTGATGCTGGCGTTCTCATTCGCGATGCGCACCATGTCCTGCCCGATTGGCTCTGCCGCCATCCATGGGTTTGTCTCGATCAAAATCTGAAGTTTCTTCTGTACGGGCTCGGACCTCATCTGTCTATTCGCCTCGGCAAGTCTCTCCAATCCTTCGACGAGGTATTCGGCGCGCTGCACGGCCTCATCACTTCCATCTGCCAGGAGCGCTTCGATCTCCTTCTCGATTGCATCCAGGGTTTCTACGTTCATCATTCAACACCTTGTTCTGACATACGATCACGGTCCCGCACCTCGGGATGCGCTGAATTCTACGTTTTTCGTAGATCAGAATCCAGACGGATCTACGTGTTCCGCAGACCCAAGACCATTATCCGGGGCCTGCAGTGGATTGCGGTCCACGATTGCGCTCGGCGAACTCAACGGCCGTCCGTAATACTGAAGCCGCCTGGCCCCCACGCAGCGCCTTGACTGGCGTCTGCCTGTGCAACGAATATTTTGGCGTCGTGAAGAACGCCCATTTCACTGCCCCCGGCAGAGGGTTGAGGGCAACCGCCACCCGTTCGATGTCATGTCGTACGCCCGCGTGGTCGACAAAGAAACCCGGATACCAATGTTCGCCACTTGGACCTTCGACCCAGAACATGCGGCCGTCACCTACCGCCTGTCGGAGTGCGACGTCATCGATAGCGAGACGTTCGCACATCTGTTCTGCCCCGAGCAACTCGCCGCGCTCGTAGAGAAGCTGGCGACGCGCCATCGCCTTATGTCCAAGGTCGTCTAACAATCTCACTCCAGCTCCTCTAGATTCTGCCATTTGAAAATTCTGCGTTTTTCGTAGAGAAAAATAAAGACGATTCTACGAATATCGTAGGATGCCTCCACGCACCGTCAAATCCTCCAATCCAGTCTTCGGTCCACGTCTACGCCAAGCCAGGCAGCGACGCAACCTGGCCCAGGACGAACTTGGCGTGCGCGCGGGCTTGGAGGAGTCAGCTAGCAGCGCCAGAATGAGCCGATACGAGAGCGGCATCCACGAGCCTCCGTTCCAGTTTGTAGAAGCGTTGGCGAAAGTCCTGGAGGTGTCGCCGGCTTACTTTTACTGCCCAGACGATAAGCTGGCCGAGATCATCCTGATGTACTCCAAAATGACGGTCTCGAAACGTAAAGTACTTTATCAAGCCGCTCTTGAATTGGCCCCGCCGCAGGATTGAAACCGTTTAGCCGGAGGACAATGCTCTACGCCATGTCGGACTCAGTCCTGGCTTGAGCCCAGCCCCATCCCGCTGCCGTCAAACGGCACCGCCTGCCATAATCGCTTGCAGCATCTGATACACGGCAACAGCACCTGGATGAGTATTAAGTTGGTCTATTGGGGCCTGTCCCCGAAAGAGCTGATGGGGTGATCGCAACCACTGTTGGGAACTCGCCTCGTTTTCGAATACTCGCTTGGCCATGATTGCGACATCGGCGAGCCGCCAGAGCCGTTCAGACTGGGCAACATCCAGCCTCGCTCGCGTCGCGATGAGGTGGCGTGCGTCGGCCTCTGTTAGGCCAACAATGGCATGGATACGCGCCGCGGAGATGCCGAAGTGTCGTTCTGCGTCCAACAGAATCGATGCCGCAAATCCTGCCCTGATCGCGGGGGTAGGATACATGCCCCTCTCCACCCTTGCCAACAATGCCACGAACTGGTTATCCGGCAGGGCTACGTGACCGCCTGTTTCGTCGTTGCTCATGTTGTATCAGCCAGTTCCAAAATTGTTCCCCTTGGTTCTGCCAGGGCAGAAATGCTTACCCCGAGCGATGGACAATTCTTCGTTTTACGTAGAGAGTAGTTTATACTATTCTACGGTTATCGTAGATACCGATTGTTGGGCCGTTAGTCGAAGTTCCGGATGAGCAAGCTAATGAAAAGAGAGATCTGCTGCAACTCAACAGGGGAGCCGAGGACGAGCCTGCCGGATCCGAACAACTCGCGCCGGACTGCGCCCACCCGGGAACATTTGTCTGCAGTGGTCAAGCTGACCAATCAGATCCGGAAAATGCTTTCCGAATCGGGAGATCCGATTGCGGCTGCGGACTTTGACGTGGACCAGTGGCTCACCCACTGGATGGAACAGCCGATGCCGGCACTGGGCGGACGTTGTCCAGCCGAGTACATGACTTCGATCGAAGGACAGGAGCGAGTGTCGAGACTTCTCGCCATGATGCAGACAGGTGCCTACGCATGACATACCCGGCGTTCTTTACCAAGCGATCACCCGGCCGTGCGGTACTTCTCATCGACGAGGAATGGACATGGCCGACTTTGTTGCATAAATCCGCCCCGGCAGCGTGAAAGGCGGGGCACGGGTAAACTGACGGCTTGAGTGCGCCTGCAAAGCCGAAGTACCGAACGACCAATTGGAAAGAATACAACGCGCCACTTAAGACGCGTGGCTCGCTGCTCATTTGGCTGGAGAAGGACATGCACTGGGCTGTGCCAGCCCCAGGCAAATGGCAGATCAAGGCGCGCAAGTACAATGGACGAGCGATCGAGACGAGCCAACATACGTTAAGCCACTGGCTGGCGCGCCAGATCGCTGAGCCCGGGAAGTTTGACAGCGGCCCGAAACCGGAGGCCGCCGTCGGCAACAGGCGCGGCATCGTCTCCTTTTTCAGTATTTATTGTGACGGCCGGCCGCAAGGGCACATCGCCATCGTATCCAGGGACAGGTGGGGCAGCAATCTGCGCTGCGGGAACGAGATCGACGGGATGGCTACCGGCTGCTACTGGTCTTCACGCGAAGTGTGGCTCTGGCTGCTGCAATAGAAGCAGCCCAAGGCGTCACGGCCCTTCACGAATCTCGTTCCGCACCTGCCCTTCTGTCAGCTCGATCAATCGGGACGGCGTCACGCGCAAAGCCTCGGCCAGCCGGAAAATCACGCGAACCGTCGGCTGGCGCTCCCCTCGTTCGATCAGGCTGACGAACGTCCGGTCAATATCCGCCGCGTGGGCAAGCTCCTCCTGTGTAAGGCCGACCTCTCGTCTTACCGCGCGCAACACTTTCCCAAAGGCCAACCCAGGATCCAAAGACCTCTCCCATTATTTGGGAGAAATGATGTCTCTGCGGTATCATCACGTCTTCGGACTATAGTCATCATTTTTCGAGTATTCTATCGAAAGGCCCTCTAGCCTTTGCCGTCGAGCTCCGCCAAGCGGTGCCGATCAGTACTTCTCCACTCCAGCTTCACGAAATGCTCCGAGATCACACACCATTCGTATGTTTCCTCACCGATAGCGAGGCGAATAATTCGCTCTGCCTGAGATATTGGTCTATCGACGATTCAGGGAAGTGGGCCGAGCCTTACGCCGTGTTGCAGTCGCACGCGGGGCTGAGTCGCGTCGAGATGATCAAGATGTTGAAATCTGCGTGCTGTGCCTACCTTCCCCATCTTCGATGCAATGCCTGTGGGACGGCAGTCGAGGTCGGCGCGCGCAGGGACTATTCGCCCGCGACGGGATCATTGCTGGGATGGGAGGCAAAATGGAAGCCGCCGCTATGTGCTTCCTGCGACGCTGCAGCGCTTGCAGTAACACAGAAAGCGCTCCTCTCCACCGAACCACAGCGCCGCGACCGCGTGACGTATGGATCGAAACGGATGCGTGATCAATCCGAGTCGATCGAC